>DASVTZ010000217.1 GCA_036387335.1 Longimicrobium sp. | reverse complement strand
AGGTGCGCGGCGGGGCGGTGTGGGCGCTGGGGCACACGCGCAGCCGCGAGGCCGCCACCAGCGTCGCCCGCCTCACCGGCGACCGCGAGCCGCGCGTGCGCCGCGCCGTGGCACGCGCGCTGGGTCGATTGGAGGATGCATCCTCCGTCCCCGCCCTGACGCGGCTCCTGGCGTCCGATCCCGATCCGGGTGTGCGGCGCGCGGCGGCGTGGGCGCTGGGGAAGTTCGACTAGCTTCAAACCTTTCGGGCGGATGAAGCACCCAAGGTATACGCCGGAGCGCTGCCCGGCGTACGCCCCCCCGCGTCCATCCGCCCCCCTCGCAACCATCGATCACGGATGCCAATGCCTACCTGGCGCCGCACCACACTCGCCGCCCTGCTCGCGTCCGCGGCACCCGCGACCGCGCAGGTGACGGCGCACGCGGCGGGCGCGCCGCCCCACGTGCAGGCGGTGGCGCGAACCACGCCGGTCGTCGTCGACGGGCGGCTGGATGAAGGGATCTGGCAGAGCGCCCCGGCGGCCACGGGGTTCATCCAAACGGACCCCAGCGAGGGCCAGCCCGCCACGCAGCGCACCGAGATCCGCATCGCCTACGACGAGGTGGCGCTCTACATCGGCGCGCGGATGTACGACTCGCTGGGCGCGGCCGGCGTGCGCACCCGCCTCTCGCGGCGCGACCAGGTGGGCGGCGGCGACTACCTGCAGTTCATCTTCGACACCTATCACGACCACACGGGGATCACGGCCTTCCTCATCAACCCGTCCGGCGTCAAGAACGACGCGGGGCAGGCATCCGCGTACGCGGACCCGTCGTGGGACCCGGTGTACCGGGCGGAGGCGCGCATCGACTCGCTGGGGTGGACGGCGGAGCTCAAGATCCCCTTCAGCCAGCTCCGCTTTCCCCGCGACAGCATGCAGACGTGGGGGATGCAGGTGAACCGCTTCGTGGAGCGCATCAACGAGAACTCCGTGTGGAGCTTCGTGCCGAAGCGGGAGAGCGGCGGCGCCCCGCGCTACGGGCACCTGGAGGGGCTGGGCGTGCCGCGCAACCGCGGCCGCGCGGAGATCCTGCCGTACGTGCTGAGCCGCGCGCGCTACGTCGCCCCCACGCAGCCGGGGAGCCCCTTTCAGAGCGGCGAGCAGTACGACGTGCGCGCGGGCGGCGACCTCAAGTACCAGCTCAGCTCCACCCTCACCCTGGACGCCACCATCAACCCCGACTTCGGGCAGGTGGAGGTGGACCCCGCCGTGGTGAACCTGTCGGCGTTCGAGACCTTTTTCTCCGAGCGGCGTCCCTTCTTCGTGGAGGGGAGCGGGCTCTTTGGATTCGGCGACTTCCGCTGCTTCAACTGCAGCAACGTCTCCTCCATCTCACTCTTCTACTCGCGGCGCATAGGGCGCGCGCCGCAGGGCTCGGTCACGCGCGGCGATGCCCGCTACGTGCACACGCCCGAGAACAGCACCATCCTGGGCGCGGCAAAGGTGACGGGGCGCACGCGCGGCGGGCTGCAGATCGGCCTCATGGACGCCGTCACGCAGTCCGGCCGCGCGCTGGTGCAGGACACGCTGGGCGGGCGCCTCACCGAGGAGGTGGAGCCGGCGAGCAACTACTTCGTGGGACGGGTGCGGCGCAACCTGCGGGGCGGCAACGCGACGATCGGCGCCATCGCCACCTCCGTCATCCGCCGCTTCGGGTCGCAGGCGCTGGAGGAGCGCATCCCAGGCCACGCGGAGGCGGTGGGGGTGGACGGCGAGCTGTGGTGGAAGAACCGCACCTACAACCTGATCGGCAACGTCGCCTTCTCCAACACGGCGGGCGATCCGCTGGCCATCGAGCGGCTGCAGCGTTCGTCCGCGCGCTACTTTCAGCGGCCGGACCGGCAGAGCGGCGGCAACGGGATCTTCTCGGACCTGCTGGACCCCACCGGCACCGCGCTGCGCGGCTACGGCGGCTACATGCGCCTGGCCAAGAGCGCCGGCGACTGGCAGTGGGAGACCGCCGCTAACTACCGCAGCCCCGGCTTCGAGGTGAACGACGCCGCCTTCCTGACCCGCGCCGACTTCATCTGGACGCTGGGCAACGTGATGCGGCGCTGGAACAAGCCCACGCGCCACTACCGCAACTGGCTGGCGATCCTGGGCGGCCAGCACGAGTACAACTTCGACGGCGACCGCACGGGCGCGCAGATCCACGCCTTCTCCGGCGGCCAGCTCGCCAACTACTGGAACGCCGCGCTCTACGCCGAGTGGTACCCGGAGGTGAGCGACGACCGGCTGACGCGCGGCGGCCCGGTGGTGCGCCGCCCCGGCGGGCGCCTGCTGCACGCGCGGATGAGCACCGACTCGCGCAAGCCGGTCGTCCTTTCCACGCGCTACAACAACATCACGGACACGGACGGCGGGTGGTATCACGGGGTGGAAGGGAGCGTCCAGTTCAGGCCGCGCCCGAACGTCCAGCTCTCGCTGGGGCCCACCTTCAGCCGACAGCTCTCCACCACGCAGTTCGTGCTGCGCCGCAACGACTCCACGGCCACGCACTTCTTCGGTCAGCGCGCCGTCTTCGCGGACCTGGAGCAGAACCGCCTCTCCATGAGCACGCGGCTGAACTGGACCTTTACCCCCACGCTGAGCCTGGAGGTGTTCGCGCAGCCCTTCGTCTTCGCGGGCGACTACTCGCGCTTCAAGGAGTTCACCGGCACGCGCACCACGGAGACTATGGTGTACGGCGAGGACTTCGGCACCCTGTGCTTCGACGCGGCGGGGAACCGCTTCACCGCCGACCCCAACGGCGACTGCGCGACGCCGGCGGCCCGCTCCCCGCAGGCGTTCTCCTTCAACAACCCCGATCTCAACGTGCGCTCGCTGCGCGGCAACGCGGTGCTGCGCTGGGAGTACCGCCCGGGCTCGACGCTCTTCTTCGTGTGGCAGCAGCAGCGCGCCGGCGCCGAAGCGTACGGCGACTTCGAGCTCTCCCGCGACGCCGGCGCCATCTTCCGCCAGCGCGCCGACAACATCTTCGTGGTCAAGGCGAGCTACTGGTTCGGGCGGTAGGGCCCCACCCCCAGCGTCGCTCCGCGACGCATCCCCCTCCCCCAAAACTGCCTGGGGGAGGGGGGAAGGGCCCCCTCCCCCGCTCGTTCCTCGCGGCCCCTCCCCCAACTGCGGGGGAGGGGCGTTTGCGTGGATCCGTGCCGTGCGCCGATGCCCGCGATTCGCACGGATCGCCGTAGGGGCAGCCCCGCGTGGCTGCCCGTGGCCCGCGTTGCGCCGCCTCCAGGTACGCACACGCAGGACCGCGATACCGGGTTACGCGAGACCGCTTCAGCGGTCTTCCCGTGGTTCCAGCCGGGGGCTTCAGCCCCCGGCTACGCCGGCGCCCGTGCCTTACCCCACCCCCCGCCTTGCCCCCACCCCTCCCGCGCCGTAGTGTCCCGCACACCCCCAACGCTCCCCCGTGCTCCAAGACCGACGATGCATCGATTCCGAACCGCCATCGCCCTCGCCGCGGCCGTGATCGCGGCAAGCAGCGCCGCCACGGCCCAGGCGCGGCGCCCGCTGGTGCCGCTCGACCTGTACCACATGCGCACCGCGTCGGACGTGGCGCTGGCGCCGGATGGGGGGAGCGTCGTGTACGTGGTGACGCAGGCCGACTCCGCCACCAACAAGTACCGCCGCGACCTGTGGATCGCCCGCACCGACGGCGGCGGCACCCCGCGCCGCCTCACCTGGACCAACAGCGCCGCCACCGGCGGACCCGTCTTCTCGCCGGACGGCGGGCGGCTCGCGTTCGTGAGCGCGCGCGACGGCGGGCGGGCGCAGGTGTGGATCCTTCCGCTGGCGGAGGGGGGCGAGGCGTGGCCGCTCACCGACCTGCGCACCGGCGCCACGGGACCGGTGTGGTCGCCGCGGGGGGACCGCGTCGCCTTCACCTCGGCGCTGACGCCGATGGAGCTGGACAGCACGCGCCGCGACACGACCAAGGTGAACGCGGCCGCCATCCGCCACATCGACCAGGACCGCGCCGCCGCGCTGGCCTCCATCCGCGCCAAGCTGCGCGAGGACGCACGCGACGACGACCCGCGCATCGTCACCCGCCTCGCCTTCATGGGCGAAACGGGGATCGAGGCGGAGCGCTGGCGGCAGGTGTACGTGGTGGATGCGCGCCCCGAGTCGAAGCCCGTGCGCCTGACCTCCGGCCTCTGGGGGAGCAGCGCGCCGTCGTGGTCGCCGGACGGGAGCGCGGTCATCTTCTCGTCGGCCGAGCCGCGCGGCGCCTACCACGCGGACGTCGAGGAGGAGGCCGACCTGGTGATCATCCCCGCCGGCGGGGGCGCGCCGCGGCGCATAACCGAGGCGGGGTACGAGGAGAACTCGCCGCGCTACTCGCCCGACGGGCAGTACATCGCCTACGTCCGCCAGCACGTCGCCAGCCGCTTCCCCACCGCCGTGAACAGCGAGCTGGTAGTGATGCGGGCGGACGGCAGCGGGCGCCGCAGCGTCACCGGGCCGATGGACCGCTCGGTGGGCGCCTTCAGCTTCGCACCGGGTGGATGGCTGTACTTCACCATGCAGTCGGAGGGCGCCATCCCGCTCTACCGCACGCGCCTGGACCGCATCGCGCCGCAGCGGGTGGCGAGCGGGCCGCGCGGGGTGACGTCGTTCGACGTGGAGGGGCGCACCGTGGCGTGGGCGCAGATGAGCCCGCAGCGGCCCAGCGACGTCTACTCCGCGGCGCTGGACGGCACGCGCGAGCGGCGGCTGACCACGCTCAACGACTCGCTGCTGGCCCGCGTGTACGTGGCGGACTACGAGGAGATGTGGTACCGCTCCTTCGATGGGCGGCGCATCCAGGGGTGGGTGATGAAGCCCATCAATTACACCCCCGGCTCGCGCCCGCCGCTGGCGGTGGAGATGCACGGCGGGCCGCACGCCATGTGGGGCCCGGGCGAGTCGAGCATGTGGCTGGAGTACCAGTCGCTGGCGGGGGCGGGGTACACCGTCTTCTTCAGCAACCCGCGCGGCTCCGGCGGCTACGGCGAGGAGACGCTGCAGAGCATCCACCGCAACTGGGGGACGCCGCCGGCGCGCGACATCCTGATCGGCGCGGACAGCGTGCTGGCGCGCGGCCTGGCAGACCCGGCGAAGCAGGCCATCACCGGCGGGAGCTACGCGGGATACCTGACGGCGTGGATCATCGCCAAGGAGGCGCCGGAGCGCTTCAAGGCGGCGGCGTCGCAGCGCGGCGTGTACGACCTGTCGATCTGGTGGGGCGCGTCCAACACCTGGCGCCTCTTCGAAGGCGAGTTCGGCGGGCGGCCGTGGGAGCAGGCCGACATCGCCCGCGAGCAGTCGCCGCTGACGCACGTGGCCAACGTGCGCACGCCGCTCCTGATGCTGCACGGCGAGCAGGACTACCGCACCACCATCGCCGGCGCCGAGGCGTTCTACCGCGCCCTCACCGTGCTCGGCCGGCCGGTGGAGTTCGTGCGCTACCCGCGCGAGGGCCACGAGCTCACCCGCTCCGGCGAGCCCGCGCACCGCGTGGACCACATGCTGCGGATCGTGGAGTGGTTCGAGCGGCACGTGCGGCCCGAGGTGCGCTGAGCCGCTCCTTGCACAAACCCGAGACACCGCGCGGTGGAATGGTTTGAGCAGTGAAGCTTCCGCCTGGGGATCGCTGAACCGCTACGCGGAGACCGACGGAGGCCGCAAGAATGAATTCGTCCGACCCGCAGGGGGATGGCGCCTGGCAGGGCGACGCTCCCTCGCCGGCCGAGAGCGCCGCCGCGGCATACGCGGGCGGCGCCGCCGTGGCCGAGGGCGCCGGGCTCTACCGGCTGCTGGTGGACAGCGTGCGCGACTACGCCATCTTCGCGCTGGACGCGGGGGGCCACGTCCTCAGCTGGAACGCGGGCGCCCAGAGGCTCAAGGGGTACCTTCCGCACGAGATCATCGGCCGGCACTTCTCCACCTTCTATCCGGCCGTGGACATCGAGGCACGGAAGCCGGAGTGGGAGCTGGAGACGGCGATCCGCGACGGGAGCGTGGAGGACGAGGGATGGCGCCTTCGCAAGGACGGCACGCGCTTCTGGGCCAACGTGGTCATCACCGCCCTTCGCGACGAGTCGGGGACGCTGGTGGGGTTCGCCAAGGTCACGCGCGACCTCACCGAGCGCCGCCGCTCCGAGGAGCTGCTGCGCCAGAGCGAGGAGCGGTTCCGCCTCCTCGTTCAGAGCGTGAGCGACTACGCCATCTTCATGCTGGACCCGGAAGGGCGCATCGTGAGCTGGAACACGGGCGCGGAGCGCATCAAGGGGTACACGCCGGAGGACGCCATCGGCCGGCACTTCTCCATCTTCTACCCGCCCGAGGACGTGGAAGCCGGCAAGCCGGCGTGGGAGCTGGAGACTTCGGCGCGCGAGGGGAAATTCGAGGAGGAGGGGTGGCGCATTCGCAAGGACGGGTCGCGCTTCTGGGCGAGCGTCCTGGTGGCGCCGCTCCACCGCGGCGACGGCACGCTTCTGGGTTTCGCCAAGGTGACGCGCGACCTGACGGAGCGGCTCGCGGTGCAGGAGCGGCTGGTGGCCGACGAGCGGCGCATCGCCGAGGTGGAGGCGGCGAGCCGTGCGCGGAGCGAGTTCCTGGCGGCGATGTCGCACGAGCTGCGCACGCCCATCAACGCCACGCTGGGCTACACGGAGCTGATGGAGATGGGGGTGGCGGGCGCGCTGACGGCGCAGCAGCGCGAGTACCTGGAGCGCATCCGCCGCACGCAGCAGCACCTGCTGGGCATCATCACCGACCTGCTCAACTACAGCCGCATCGAGGCCGGCCAGGTGGAGTACGACCTCACCCCGGTCCCGGCCTGCGAGATCGTGGACGCCGTGCTCCCCATGGTGGAGCCGCAGGCGCTCACCAAGGGCCTCCATCTGCTTCGCGGCCCGTGCTCGGATGGGCTGGTCGCGCTCGCCGACCGCGCCAAGGCCCAGCAGATCGTGCTGAACCTGCTGGGGAACGCCGTGAAGTTCACCCCCGCGGGCGGCAGCGTCACCGTCACCTGCGGCGCGGAGGCGTCGCGCATCCTCATCGCCGTCACAGACACGGGCGAGGGGATCGAGCCGGACCAGCAGGCCGCCATCTTCGAGCCGTTCGTGCAGCTCGGCCGCTCGCTGACCAGCGGCCACGAGGGCACCGGCCTGGGCCTCGCCATCAGCCGCGATCTCGCCCGCGCCATGGGCGGCGACCTGACGGTGCGCAGCAAGCCGGGAGAGGGGGCGGAGTTTACGCTGGCCTTGGAAAGTGCGTGAGTGCGTTAGTGCGTTCGTGCGCGCCATCTGTCATCCTGAGCGACAGGTTGCAGCGCGTGTCAAGCACGGCAACAGCAGGCTCACGCGGAGGCGCGGAGACGCAGAGAGAACAACAAGACACCCGGTCCTCTTTCTTTCCTCCTCCGTGTCTCCGCGCCTCCGCGTGAGACCATTTTTTTTGGAAACAAGTCACGCGCGGATGTTGGCTACGTGATTGCACGGCACGGTTTTAGCCTATACGCACCGCAAGCGGAAACACACAGCGAGCGGGGCGTGAGATGCGTGCAATCTGGAGCGGAGCGGGGCTGCTGGTGGCGGCGGGAGTCGCGGGAGCCTGCGGGCAGGTGGAGAACGCGGGGCTCACCGAGACCGAGCCGGCGCGCGTTGAGAGGCCGGCGCCCGCCGCTCCTCCGGCCGAGCTCGCCGCCGTCGTGGCGCCCAGCGACGCGTCCGTGCAGCGCGCGCGCATCGTGGCGCGGGTTGACTCGGTGGACCGCGCGCTGCGCAAGGTGCGCGGGCTGACGCGGGAGGAGCGCGCCGCGCTTCGCCAGGACGTGAACGCCGAGCAGCTCGTCGTGGCGCAGTCCGGCGGCGTGCGCGCGTCGGGGAAGGCGGAGATCGCGAGGCTGCGGAGCGCTGGACGGCTGGTGGAGCTGGAGGATACCACGAGCTACTGGGTGCTCCGCGACCTCACCTACTCGGTGCCGTTCTCCACGCCCTCCGCGCGCGGGATGCTGCTGGAGGCGTCGCGCCGCTTCCAGGCGCGCATGGACGAGATGGGCCTCCCGCGCTTCCGCCTGACCGTGACCTCCGTGCTGCGCACCGACGAATCGCAGGCCGACCTCCGCCAGCGCAACTCCAACGCGGCGGCCGGGGTGAGCACCCACGAGTACGGCACCACGATGGACATCTCGCACATCCGCTTCGCGCCGCCCGCGGCCGAGCCGGGTCTGCCGCCCGAGCTGGCGCAGCTCCAGGACTCGCTGATGCAGGACGTCGCGAAGCGCCACGCCAGCGCGCTGCAGGGCGAGCTGGGACGCGTGCTCGGCGAGATGCGCAGAGAGGGCAAGGTCAAGGTGATGATGGAGCGCCAGCAGCCCGTCTACCACACCACCGTCGCCGCCCGCATCCGCGCCCCGGAGCACGTGGAGTAGCCGAAAAAAGCATCACACAGAGACGCGGAGGGGAACCCCAAGGCCACGGAGTTCCCCTTCTGCTTTTCTCTCCGTTGCCTCTGTGGCTCTGTGTGAGGCCCGCCGTTCAGGCGGAGCGGGGCTTCTTCGGCTTCGGCGGATGGGCGGCGTCGTGCAGCGCCATGAGCTCCTCGGGCGGCATGCGCGCGACGGCCTCGCCGATCACGTCCAGCGGCAGGTCGTCGAGCTTGCGGAAGCGGATGCACGACTTGCCCATGTCCAACTTCTTTCCGGCCCGCGCGAACCCCTCCTCGATCAGCCTCGCGTGCGCGGGATCGCCGTACGCGCCCATCATGTACAGCGCGATGTGGTTTTTTTGCGAGGCGAGCCCCACGTAGGCGAGCGGCTGCTTGTTGTACGTGTTCGGAAAGCGCTCCAGCGGGACGCAGTACGCGAGCATCCCCCAGCTCGCCGTCTCCCTGTAACCGTCCGGCAGGTTGCGCACGATGACGTCGCGCACCGCCGCCACCACCTCGCGGCGGTCTTCGGGGAGCGACCGCAAGTACTCCTCGGGGGTCGCGGCTGCGATCTGCACCATGTTCGTCACCTCCCTTGAGGGCGCATCGGGCGTCTAGCCCGCCACGCCGCGGCCGAGGACGGTCATCATCGTCGCGGTCATGGTGGCGACGTGCACCTCGCGGTCCCCATCCACCATCACGCCGTCCGCCTGGCAGACGGTGATGGTGCGGCCGGCGCGCACCACGCGGGCGCGGGCGATCAGGAGCTCGCCGCGGGCGGGCGCCAGCAGGTTCGTCTTGAACTCGATGCTGAGCACCCCCGCCTCCGCGGGCATCAGCGATAATGCGGCGCCCCCGCAGGCGCTGTCCAGGATCGTCGTCACGACGCCGGCGTGGAGGAAGCCGTTCTGCTGGGTGAGGTCGCTCCGAAAGGGAAGCTCGATGTCCGTCTCGCCGGGCGCGACCCGGGTGAGACGCGCGCCAAGCGTGGCCATCACCTGCTGGCGCTGGAAGCTCGCGCGGAGGCGCGCCTCGTAGTCGGGGTCCTGGGGCTGCCCTGGAGGTCGGATGGACCCGATAGGTTCAGGGCCCACGATCGAGCCCCTCGCCCACGCGGTGGTGCGGCGGCAGCGACACGGGGAGGCGTCCGTGGATGGCGCCCGTCCCCAGCAGCGCGCGCGCGGCGGCGCCTTCGGACGCCTCGGTCGTGTCCCACGCAAGGAGGTAGGCGGGAACGGAGGGGAAGCCGCTCAGCAGGTACGGGCTTCCCAGCGACACCGCCACCACCGGCCGCCCTGCGGCGGAGAGCCCCTCCACCCATGCCGCGAACCCGCCGCCCAGCCCCAGCGCCTGGTTGTGCACCGGCGCGATCGCGGCGCTGGCGATCACGACGTCCACGGATGCGGCGCGCGTGCGCAACGAGTCGAAAACCGCCTCCGGCGTGGACGGGCCCACCTGCACGTGCTCCACCATCAGCCCGCCCGCCGCCAGCCCGCGCTGCAGCGCCATCCCCGCCCGTGCACGCGCCGCGTAGGTGACGTGGAGCACGCGCGCGCCGCGGCGGATGGGTACCGCGCCATTGCGGTCGCGCACCAGCACGATGGAGCGCTCGGCGACGCGCCGGGCCACATCCGCGTGCGCCGCCGATCCCACGCCAGCGCCGGGCACGGGTCCGCCGGTGCGGCGGCGGTGCAGACCCGCCGCCGCCTTCGCCCGCAGGATGCGCCGCGCCGCCTCCTCCACCCGCGCCGCCGGAATGCGCCCCGCCTGCACCGCCGAGACCACGGAGTCGATCACCTCCTCGTGCCCCGGCGGCTGGAGCAGCGCATCCGCGCCGGCCAGGAGCGCGAGAATGCTCGCCTCGGCGACCGGGTACGTGCGCGTCACGGCGCCCATGTTGAGCGCATCGGTGAAGACGATGCCGCGGAAGCCCATCTGCCCCCTCAGCAGGCCGGTGGTGATGCGCGGAGAGAGCGTGGCGGGCGCGGCGTTCGGCCCCTCGATCCCCAGCATGGCGATGTGGCCCACGAGCATCCCGTCCATTCCCGCGCCCGTCGCCGCCAGGAAAGGCACCAGCTCCACGCGCGCCAGCCGCCCCGAATCCGCGCTTATGGCGGCGAGGCCCACGTGCGAATCCACCTGCGTGTCGCCGTGCCCCGGGAAGTGCTTGCCCACCGTGAGCAGCCCCCCGGCCCGCGCGCCCTCGATCCACGCGGACGCGAGCCGCCCCACGTGGTCGGGCCGCTCGCCAAAGGAGCGCACGTTGATGATGGGGTTGTCGGGATTCGAGTTGACGTCCAGCACCGGCCCGAAGGTCAGGTGGATCCCCACCGCGCGCCCCTCCGCCGCGGTCACCCGCCCCGCCTCGCGCGCCAGCCCCTCGTCGTCCGCCGCGCCGAACGCCATCGCGGGGGGCATGGAGGTGCCGCCGGGGGTAAGCCGCATTCCCGGCCCCGTCTCCAGGTCAGATACAATCAGCAGCGGCACGCGGGCGCCGCGCTGTGCCGCGTGCAGCTTCGCCGCCATCTCCGCCGGCGCGCCGATGGAGACGATCAGCCCGCCCACCTCGCCGCGCCCGACCCACTCCAGCATCCGCGCGGTCTCCTCCGGCTCCTGCGCGGGCGACTTGCCGCTGATCCACGGAAAGACGAGCTGCGCCACCCGCTGCCGCAACGTCATCCCCGCGAGTGTCCTCTCCACCCACGCCTCGCCCGCCGCATCGGTCGCGAGTGGCGGGCTGTCGGCCGTGATCGCCCGCGGCCCGGCCGGCGGCGCGCACGCGGACAGCGCCAGCGCGGGGGTGAGGAGGACGGGGAGCAGGGGGCGGAGGAGTCGTGTCATCGGGTATGGCCGTGGGTATGGTTTGCGGCTGGATCCGAACACCGGGGGATGAATCCCCCGGCTGGAACAACGCGAAGGCGGCTGAAGCCGGCTCGTGCTCCGCAGCCAATCCGCGACGGCGGATTTCGCGCTTTCCCAGCCGCGAATTCATTCGCCCGGCAACACCCCGGTACCCCCACCCCGCCGCCGGATCAGCGACGGGAGATCCTCGAAGTCGTTGGTGCGCGGGAGGGAGAGGAGGACGGCGGGGAGCTCGGCGGGGGGCGCGACGAGCTTGCGGGCGTCCAGGTCCAGCCACCCGCCCTGGATCGTCAGTATCGCCGCCTCGCGGCCGTCGGAGCGGCGCACGTCCTGGTGCACGCGCCAGTGCGAGCTGTCCGGGGAGAGGCCGGCGCAGCGGACGTCCACCACCACCTCGTCGCCAAAGAGCACCTCGCGGCGGTAGCGGATCTCCTCGCGCATCATCACCGGGCCGAAGCGCAGCGCCTCCAGCCGCGCCTGCGTGAAGCCGTGCGCGCCCAGCAGGCGGAAGCGCGTGTGCGTGGCGTACTCGCTGAACGCCGTGTTCCGGACGTGGCGGTTGCCGTCCAGGTCGTCCCAGCGCACCTCGAACCGGCACTCGAACGCCGCACCTTCCCTCACGCGCATCTCCAGCGAACCCGGTTCACGGCGACCTCCCGCCGACAACGTAGCAGCCGCCCACGCCGCCGTACAACCATCGCGCGAAGCGGGGCCGCCCCGGCGAGAGGCGGCCCCGCTTCGAATCGGCCCGGCGATCAGGAGCCGGCCTTTTCCTTGTAAAGCCGCAGCTCCTCGCGAAGGCCCGCGAGCAGCCGCGCCGCCAGCTCGGATGCGTGCGCCTCGGTGAGCGGCATCCACCACTCCGGCTCCTCGATGCGGAACTCCAGCGGCGGCTTGCCCGCGCCGTGCCAGGTGAGCCACACCGCCGCCTCGGACGACTGCAGGACGGGCCGCTTCTCCTTGCTGCGCAGCTGTCCGTGGACCGCGTGGAAGACCGCGTCGGTGGCCTGCTCCCAATCCGCCCTGTCCTTCTCCGCTGGCACCATGAGCTCTTTTCCCGGGGATGCGTGGAGGCGCGCTGCCGACCCGCGCGATTATACCGCCGCGCCCGGCCCCGGGGAAGCCTTGCGGCGCGTTCCGCCCCGGTTCAGTCCGCGGGGGCGGCGATCAGGCCGTCGCCCACGTCCAGGTAGCTGGCGTTCGGCAGGCGCCGGGCGTGGCCGCGAAGCTGGGCGTCGAGCGACGGCACGTTCACCCTTCCGTTCAGCTGAAGCTGCCGCTCCGCCCAGAGCGCCGCCACGCCGGTCACGTGCGGGCTCGCCATGCTGGTGCCGCTCTTCAGCGTGTAGCCGCCGCCGGCCTGCGCCGAATGGATCTGCGCGCCCGGGGCGGCCACGGCGGCTCGGACGTTGGAGAACGGCGCCACCGTGAGGTTGTCGTGCGGCGCCCCCGCCGTGCCCAGCGCGGCCACCGCCACCACGCCGTCCGCGGCCGCGGGCGGCGCCACGTCGATGGTGAAGTCGGGACGCAGCTGCCGCCTGCTCTCGTTGCCGGCGGCCGAGACCAGCAGCGCGCCGGACGACTGCGTGACCCGCGCGCGGAGCAGCTGGAGCAGGGCGTCGAAGAAGCGGATGTTGTCGCGGTACTGCGCCAGCGCGCGCGACGTGGCGAAGTTCGCGGGGAGCCCCTGCTTCATCAGCCCGTTCACCATCCCGGGGAAGTCGAACCCCAGCGACATGTTGATCACGCTCGCCCCGCCGTCCGCGGCCCACTGCACGGCGCCGGCGAGCTCCACCGTGGTCGCGGTGCGCAGCGCGCCCAGCACCTTGCCGATGAGCGCGCGGCGCACCCCCGGCGCCACGCCGAACCGCACGCCCTGCGTCGTCTGGCCGAAGATGGTGCCGGCCACGTGGGTGCCGTGGCCGTCCTTGTCTCCGTTGCCTTCGCCGGTGAAGTCGCGCTGCACCAGGTCGATCCCCTGAAACGCTTCGTGGCTCGCATCGATCCCCGTGTCGAGTACGGCGACGGTGACCCCGGCCCCCGTGTAGGGGCTCTGCAGCGCACCCGTGACGAAGACGCCCCAGGTGGCTCCGTTGACGGGCTCCGGCGCCGCGTCCGGGGTGGACATCGGGACGGGTTCGATGAGTGCCACCGGCATGGGTCGCGCGACCACCACCGCGTCGGGGTCGCGGCGCAGCTCCGCGTGGCCGCTCGCGCCCACCGTCTCCACGTCCACGCGGAACTCGACTTCTTCCGGGGCGTCCGACTCCGCTTTGGTCCTGAACGGCTCGAGGCCGGTGCCCAGGCTTTCCACGCCCCTCCTGGGGCCGCCTTTCACGCGCAGGACCAGGTAGCTTTCGTCGCTCATGCCGGGCTCCTCGATCATGGGTTCACCAATTGAAGGATCTGGCGCACGATCGCGCCGTCCTGCTCGTCCAGCCCCTCGGTGAGCCGCGCCGCGTCGCGCTCGCCGGCCCAGAGGCGGCGGACGGGATTGCGCAGCTTCCAGCCCTTCTGTTCCAGCGTCGCGAGCGCCTGGTCCATCTCGGCACGTAGGCTCGCCTCGGCGACGCTTGCCGCGATCGAATGCACCCACTCCGCGATCTGCTGCTGCTGCAACGCCAGGAGCTCCGCCTGCTGCCGCGCGCGCTGCTGCTCCGCCTGCACCAGCCGCCATATCTCGGCGAGCGCGGCGTCGCCGTCGGGCGCCTTGCGGGGAAGGCTGTCGAACAGCATCTGGAAACGCACGCCCTCCACTTCTTCGACCGTCGATACGATGCCGGCGAAGGCCGGGGGTGCGGCGGACACTCCGTCTACGCCCAGATCGCGTACGATGGAGGCGAGCAGGCCGTGCCCGGTCTGATAGAGGATGATGCAGCTCGCCAGGAGGTGCGCCAGGCAGACGGCGGGTTCGGCACCTTCATCCTGGAGCTGGCCGGCCAGGTTGACGTGGTTGATCGCGCAGCCTTCGGGGCTGCCGATCAGGTACATGTCGCGCAACGCGAGCTTCCCGAAGCGGACCGCCGCGGCCGGGTTTCCAGTGCGGCGCTCCAGGGTGGCCAGCTCGGCGTAGACTTTGGCCAGCCCCTCCACGTGGTGCTCCGCCTCGTAGATGGCGCGACAGTGCAGCAAGAGCGCGCGGGCTTCGGCGTAGCGCCCCAGGCCGTTCAGGGGTCCAACGGCGTTGAAGCGGACGCGTGCCAGGTCCATCGCGTCCGCGCCGCGCGACTGCATCGATTCCGCGATCGCGCCATTGAACGCCAGCGCGGCCTCCCACCGCTCAGTGCGGAGTGCGGCGGTGTGGCCGGCGTCGAGAAGGACTTCGCGTACGTTCCACGGATTGACGATCTCGTTGGCCGGGTCTTCGGGAGGGAGCTCCTCCATGATCTTGAGCAGCGGCACGATCTCGCTGAGCACCTCCTCGTACCGCCCCATGCTGGCCAGCAGGTGCAGATGCGTGGCGGCGCGGGATAGCTGCGTCCACGGGCCGAGCCCCGCCCGGCGTACATACTCCGCCGCCTCCGCATTCGTGGCGAGCGCCTCTTGGAGGAAGCCGTTGTCCGCGAGCAGGTTTACGAGGGAGGCAGAGGCCACCGCCGCCAGCCGAAAGTCGCCCCTGTCGACGGCCTTCTGGATGCGTCCGCGTTCGATTGCCTGTGCGTCCCCGGCACGGCCGGCACGCGTCAGCGCAGTGGCCAGCACGCCGGCATGCATCTGCTCCGCGTCGGTGCCCGCGACCGCGTCTGAGATACGGGTCAGCAGCGGCAGCGCGAAAGCGACGGCGTCCGGACTGCCGTCGCGCACGAGCATGTGTTCCAGGAGCGTGGACGCCTCTACCCAGCGTCGTTGCCGCAGCAGGTAGGGCGCCGCGGCGCGGGCGCTCGACGCCACCAGCTGTCCGGCGCCCGCCATCTCCTGCTTCAGGGCCTGCAGCACCATCCCGCCATGGGAGTTCCCCACCTCTACGTCGGCCGCATCGAGCACGGCGGGCTCGGCCGCGGCGCGCGCCGCTTCCGCGACGCCGGGATGTACGGTGTAGGTCGTGTTGTACGCCTCCACCCGCGCCAGCAGCAGGGCCCGGTTGGCGGCGCCTTCGGGGTCACCGGCCGCGGAAAACCTCTCGATCTGCGCCTGTTGCATCGGGGTTGGCGGCTGTCGCTCCACCGCCACGAGCCCCAAAGCTTCGAGGGCGGAGATCCAGCTCTGGAGCTCCTCGTCCGGCTGGGCGGCGGCGGCGGCAGCTGCCGGGTGTTCTGGGGCGAGCCGGGCAAGGAAGCCCTTCCAGCTCGTATCCAGCACGGAACGGCGGCGGTCGTCGGGCTCCAGGCGGCAGAGGAAGGTGAAGAGGAGCGCGGCGGGCGGAGGGAGGCTGCCGAGCGCCCCGGCCGTCCACCCCTGCAGCGTGCGCATGAACCCGGAGTCGTCCTGGCGCGTCTCTCCCTCGCGCGCGCCGCCCTCGGAGAAGAAGGCGTCCAGCAGGTCGCTGACGTCCGCCAGCTCGCCGGCGAAGGCGGCCAGGCGCCGGGCCAGCGCGGCACGGTCCGCCGCGACGCCGTCGGCCATCTCCAGCAGCTTGGGATGGCCCTGTACCACGCGCAGCGTCTCGCGCAGCAGCTTCATCCCCTCCTCGTCGCCGAAGAGGCGGCTGAGGTTGGGCAGCTCCTTCGCGAGGAGCACCCCCTCGGCGAAGCTCAGGGCGTGGATCGCCTCGGCCGCCACGCGCGGATTGGCGGCCAAGCCGGCGGGGGGGCGGCGCGAGGTGAGCACCACGCGCGACGGGCCTTCGTGGCTCACGAGCACCGCCATCAGCTCGCCCCAGAGCGGGTCGCGCCACTCGCCCGCGGGGGTGAGCAGCGTCTCCAGGTTGTCCAGCACCAGCAGGAGGGAGTTCTGCTGGAGAAGCGCGCGCAGACGAGGCAGAGTGAGGCGACGGAACTGCTCCGGGTCGTTGAGCGTGGCCGTAAGGCCGAGCTGCGGCGCGTTCAGCTGGCTCTGGATGTCCTGCATCAGCGCAAAGAACGCGGTGGAGACGTCGCTCCCTTCCTGCGGCGCGCTGTACCACACGTACCCCTTGAAGCGCCCCTGCTCGTGGCGGTACGCCAGCTCCAGGGCGCAGGCGGTCTTCCCCGCGCCGGCCATCCCGTAAAAGAGCACGGCGCGCTGCGGGCTGCGCGGGGCGAGCGCGCGGCTGGCGCGCAGCATCGGCTGCATGCGGCCCACGAAGCGCTCGGGCTCCGGCGGAAAGCCGATCCCCAGCCCCACGGCGGGGAGGCTGTCGAACCCCAGCCCGGGCAGCGAGCCCGGCACCAGCTTCAGCCCCGCGGCGAGCGGACCCACCAGGATGGGCGTCGCCATGGACAGCGGGGGCCGCGCGGCGGCGTCCGCGAGGGCGTCTTCCAGCGCCAGGTTCAGCGCGTCGGGAAGGGGGCGGCGGCGGTCGAGCAGCTTGCCGTAGAGCGAGATCATCAGCTCGGTGGCGAACACGTCGCCTACCGGGTAGCGCATGGCGAGCGCCGCGCACTCCAGCTTTTCGGAGAGCGCCAGGGCCAGGCTGGGGAGCACCGTACCCACCGCTTCCACGCCGGCCTCGCCGCGCGCCGGCGCATCGCCGAGCCCCACCTGCGCGCGGGCCGCGGCGTGGCTGCTCGCGCCGCTGTAGCAGGCGCCCAGCACCAGCAGTTTGAGGCGGGAACGCGCCGGCTCCAGCAGCTCGCCCAGCTCACCGGCGTCGACGCTGTCGCTCCCCCCGCTCTCGTCCTCCAGCACCAGCTCGCCACACTCGCCGTGGCCGGAGAGGTGGATGACGTCCCACCCCTCGCCCTCCTCCAGCGCGTTCCCCAGGGTGTCGCGCGTGGCGCCGTAGTGCAGCACGCGCAGCTCAATGGCGAGCCCCTGCGTCTGCGTGAGCTCGCGCACCAGGCGCTGCAGGCCGAACCGCTCGCGCCGCAGGTTGAGGGCGCTGGCGCGCAGCGGCAGGCTGAACGCGGCCAGGATGCGCAGCGCGCGCTCCGCCGGCTCCTTCTCCGCCGCGCGCGCGGCCGGCCGCTCCACCTGGTAGATGAAGCGGACGCCTTCGTCCACGAAGCCGGAGCCGTCCTCGAAGCGGGCCAGCTCGAAGGGGCGCGTCAGCAGCTCCAGCGCCTGTCGCGGCACCACCACGTGCACGGGCACGGCGGGCGACTTCCTGCGCTCCCACAGCGCCG
Source organism: Longimicrobium sp. (assembly GCA_036387335.1). Classification (NCBI taxonomy): domain Bacteria; kingdom Pseudomonadati; phylum Gemmatimonadota; class Longimicrobiia; order Longimicrobiales; family Longimicrobiaceae; genus Longimicrobium; species Longimicrobium sp. The sequence goes on along the minus strand of DASVTZ010000217.1, from coordinate 69,165 downwards.
CGCGCACCCCGCCGAAGACGTGATCCCCCATCCACCGCCCCAGCTCGTCGAGCTGCTGCGCGGGCGGGTAGATGGGCTGGTTGTAGTCCAGCCAGCCGGCCAGGTCGGTGAACCCCGCGTACTCGCGCTTCGTGGGGTCCAGGCGCACGGCGTGGTCGGCCAGGAAGCCTCCCGCGCCGTCGTAGAGGGTCCACCGCCAGCGCGTGGCGTCCGTGTAGTCCGTGAGAACGAGACGAAGGGGAGAGGACATTTTGCATGCTCCTGTGCCGCGCGGGGCGCGCGGGCGATGAAGAGCGGTGCTTCTGCGGAGAGGCTGTGGGGCGGGGAGGAACCGGCGATCCGCTGCCCGCCTACGAGAATAAGCGGGCTCGCGGTTCCGGACACAAGGATGAAGTTTTCAGCGCAGCGGACGCCAGGGGTCGCGCGGGTTGAAGTGCTGGTACACCGTGCGGGATACGGCGCGCAGGAGGCGCGATCCCTCATTCCCCTCCTGGTAGCCTGTATCCGCCTGATTCTTGGTGATGACGGCCAGCACGTAGTCGCCCGTGGGGGCGTTCACCAGCAGCACCTCGGATCGGGAGCGGTCCACGAAGCCCTGCTTCGACGCGGCCTGCACGGTGGGCGGGATCTGCGAGAGCGCTTCGCCCTTCCAGTAGCTGTTGGTCAGCATGCGGTACATGTCTTCTGACGCGGCCGGGCTCACCGCGCGCCCCTCGCGGATCATCACCAGCGCCTCGGCGATCTCGCGCGGCGTGGTCTGGCCCCAGCCGTACCTGGACCGCGCTTCCTCGCGCCCGGGTGTGCGCGAGTTGACGCGCGTGTGGCGGAATCCGTGCGCCGCCAGCCACTCGTTGACCGCCACGCCCCCGCCCACCTCCGCCTGTATCCACAGGCTCGCCACGTTGTCGCTCACGGTGAGCATCAGGAACGCCAGCTCGCGGAGCGGGAGCGTGTCGCCCGGCGCCATGTATCCGACGACGTCGGTGCTCTCCACGTAGCGGTAGTTGAGCGTGTCCGGGCGCGGCACCCTCGCCTCCAGATCCATCTTCCCCTGCGCCACCCGGTCGTAGAGGGTGAGGAGGATGGGCACCTTGATCATGCTCGCGGTGGGGAAGACCGTGTCCGCGTCGATGGCCACGGTGGCGCCCGTGCGCAGGTGGCGCGCGTAGATCCCCACATCGCCGTGGAAGCCACGCACCACGTTCCGCAGCTTCGCCTCGAGCGCGGTATCGGTGCGCCCCTGCGCCTGGAGCGGCGCGGCCAGGAGCAGGGCGAGCAGGAAGACGAGTCGAGTCATGCCCGGTTTCCGGCGGGTCAGGGTGTCGTGGGAGAAGGGGACGCGTTGGCCTGGACGATCTCCGCCACGACCGCCCGGGCGAACGCCTCCAGCCCGCTCTTGCGGACCTGCGACTCGGGTACGGTGCCCCGCACCTTCACCAGCGTCCGGCCCGCGGCGTACAGATTGTAGAACGACACCGCGACTCCCCCTCCCGGTACCCGGTACACGTAGCGCACGCGGAAGCCGGGGAGCACCTGGGAGCCCGCGCGGATCGTGTCGGCGCCCTCCTGCGCGATCTCGTAGCTCTCGTACACGCCGCGCGCACGCTGATACTCCAGCGTCTGTCCGAACTCCTGGAGCTGCTCCGCGATCACACGGTCGGCGTCCCACGCCGAATCCGGGTGGACGGGCTGGTAGACGTAGACCGTGGCGTAGCTGGAGTCGGACGTCTGCGTGGGTGCGTACTGGTACCCCACCCCGTACGTGGGATCTTTGAAGTCGTGCCGCTCGCCGCGCAGGTACTCGCCCACCTTGACCGGCGCCTCGTATTCCGAAGGCGCCTTGCCCGCCGGCGGCCCGCCCTGCTGCGCGGCGGCCGGCGCGGCGTGAATCGTCCAGAGCGCGATCGCCGCCAGCGCGGCGCGGATGGTGATGTGCATGATGACTCCAGGCATGGGTTGTCGGCCCCGCTTACAATCCGCTGAGATCCCAGCGATTCCTCCAGCAAAAGCCTCACACAGAGAACACAGAGGGAACTACAAGGCACAGAGGAAGACTTTTGCTGTTCTCTCTCTGTGTCTCTGTGTCTCTGTGTGAGCCATGCAGTTGCGTTGCCCTCCGCGTTCTCCGCGCCTCCGCCTCCGGGGCAGAGGTGAGCCGGCGCCCACCGCGGCGAGCTTGCGGTGATAGGTTCGACCGCGTCAGCGGCAGACCGGAGCCGCTTCGAGACTCTCCTCTCGCGCCATCGGGCGGACTTCCAGGAACTGGACCCGGGCCGGCTCTGTGGGGGCGAGGGTGATGGAGACGCGCAGGTCGCCGGTTGCGCACCGCATGCGCCAGCGGCCGCGCAGGGCGTTCTCCACGACGAACGGGCCCTCGTTGCGGCACTCGCCACCCGCGGCGGTGCGCAGGCGGTCGATGGCGGCGCGGCGGCGCTCCTTTGATTCGTCCAGGTACAGGTTCATGGCGGCGACGCGGTCTGCCAGGGCGTCGTCCCAGCGCGCCACGAGCCGCGACACCTCCTCGCGGCGCTCCAACAGCACGGGGGCGGGCTGCGGCATGCGCGGGGTGAGGCCGCCCGTCTTCGACAGCATTTCCAGCGCCTGCTCGAAGACGCCGCCCCAGGGGGTGTAGGTGAGGTTCCCCATCGCCACGATGCCGACGCCGTGCTCCGGGAGCCAGCGCATGAGCGACCCGAACCCGGGAAGGCCGCCGCTGTGCGACACTGAGATGCGGAAGAGGCACGTCTGCCGCACGCCCAGCCCGTAGCCGTAGCCGCCCGCGCTCAGCACCACCCGCCCAGACGTGTCGCGCACGGCCGACGCGCCGCTGTATCGCGCCACCTGCTGCATCTCCCGGCGCGAGGAGCGGCGCAGCGGGCCCGCGTCCGGACCGTCGCGCGCGGGCCAAGCGTCCAGCATGAAGCCGACCCAGCGCCCCAGGTCGCTGACCGAGGTGAGCATCCCGCCCATCGGCCCGAACGCGCCGTCGGGGAGCTGCTTCTCCTCCAGCCACTGTTCGTCCTGCCTGCGGTACCCGTGCGCCAGCCGCTGCGCGGGGACGTCGGCGGCTTCCAGCGTCGTGGCGTTCATTCCGAGCGGCCGCAGCACCTTTTCGCGCACGTACCGAGCGTACGGCATCCCCGACACGTTGGCGATGATGCGGCCCAGGATGGCGAAGCCGTAGTTGGAGTACTCGTACGCGGTGCCCGGCGACGTGGAGAAGGGGATGCCCTCGCGCATCATCCGCGACATCTCCGCGTCGGTGGCGGCGAGCTGCTGGTCGCCCCACGGGTTGTCCTCGGGGAAGCCCGCGGAGTGCGTCAGCAGGTGGCGGATGGTGATCTTTGGCGCGTCGCTGGCGGCGGGGCGCAGCGCGGCCAGCTCGGGGACGTAGCGCTCCGCCGGGTCGTCCAGCGACAGCTTCCCCTCGTCACGGAGCTGGAGGATGGCGGCCGCGGTGAAGCTCTTCGTCATCGACGCGATGCGGAACACCGTCCCCGAGTCCACCGGCGCGCGCGCGGCGACGTCGCGGAGCCCCGCCGTCCCCACGTGCACCACGCGCCCGTCCACCACGATCCCGTACGCGATCCCCGGCACGTGCTGCCGCTCCGCGAACCCCTTCATCATCCGGTCGATCTCGGGGAAGGCCGCGCTCAGCTTCGCGAGCCGCTGCGGGTCCGCGGGGGCCTGCGCGTGGATCGCGGACGCCAGCGCGAATGTGGCGCACAGGGCGGGGAGGATGGAGCGCATCTTCATCGGGGTGTTTTCAAGACGGGGTGCTCGTTTCGCGGATCGGAACGGGGCCTGCGCTGCAACATCGTTCGGGCGAGGGCGGGTGGCAACAGGCTGGCTGGGACCCGGCGGTTGAAACCGCTGCAACAAACGCGGGAAACCTGCCTGCGCAGGTTTCGGGGGGCGAGATTGGTGCGCTGCATCGCCGGCAAACACCCCCTCCCCCAGGCAGTTGTGGGGGAGGGGGATGCGTCGCGGAGCGACGCTGGGGGTGGGGCCTACTCCCGCACCACCCGCTTCACCATCGCGCCGGACGGCAGCGAGGTGCCCGCGCCGGCCACCTGGTTCACGATCGCCAGCTCCTCGATGGGGATGCTGGAGGGGTAGCGGGTGTTGAACTGGGCCAGCGTCATCGCTTGCGGCAGGCGCACGACGCGGATGCGGTTGGGGCGGATGTTGAGGACCGCCGGGTCCGTGACCGACGCGAAGCTGTTGAGCGTCTGGCGAAAGGTGCCCTCGTACTGCTGGAAGACCTGCCCCGGCGAGTACGCGAGCACCTGGTACACCTGCCCGTCCTTCTCCAGCCACTGCGCGATTCCCGCGATGATCCCCTGCTGCGTCTGCGCCTGGAAGTAGGCGACCACCGCGGGGAAGCCGTTCACCGTGGTGCGCCCGCCCTGCCCCGCCTGCACCCCCTGCTGCTGGAAGAAGCGACGCGCCGCATCGTCGGCGGTGCGCACCTGCTCGGCCAGGGTGAGCTGGATGATGGCATCCTGGCGCGGGCTGCCGCCGGTGACCGCCTGCGGCAGGTTCTGCGTCCGCCATCCGCTGGGGAAGACGATGGAGAAGCGCAGGTCGGGATGCAGGAAGATGCCCTGCTGGAAGTACCCCTGCCGCGGGTTCTCGCCGTACACCAGCCCGTTCAGGCGGTTGAGGTACGACGCGGATTCGACCCTCGTCGCGGTGCCCGCGGGGACGGTGGCCGCGCGGCGCTGCACGGACGCGATGCGCTCCGGCTCACCCGGGTGCGACGCGAGGTAGCTGGGGAGCGGGCTGCGCCCCGAACGGGCCCGCTCCGTCTCGCTCACGCGCTGCAGCGATTGGAAGACGCGCGCCATCTCGCGGGCGTCGTAGCGCTGGCCCACCGCGTAGCGGAAGCCCAGGTCGTCCGCCTGGCGCTCCGCGTCGCGGCTGTAGCTGAGGAAGAGGAGCTGCAGCCCGCCGCTCGCCAGCCCGCCCAGGTTCTGGAGGCGCGGCATCAGCACGGTCCCCAGCCCCAGGCCGATCTGCGCGAGCTGGGCGCGGCTCATCATGGTGACCTGGTGCTTGGCCGTCACGTGCCCGATCTCGTGCCCCAGCACGCTCGCCATCTCCGCCTCGGAGTTCATCAGCGCGAGCATCCCGCGCGTGACGAAGATGTAGCCGCCGGGGAGCGCGAAGGCGTTGGGCGTCGGATCGTCGACCACGCGGAACGTCCACGGCAGCGCCGGGCGCTCCGATGCCGCCGCCAGCGTGCCGCCGACGCTCTGCACGTAGCGCTGAAGGGCCGAGTCCGGCACCAGCCCGATCTCCTGCGACACCTGCACGGCGGACTGCTGCCCGAGCTGAACCTCCTGCGCTTCGGAGACCAGCGAGAGCTGCCTCCGTCCGGTCACCGGGTTCGTCGCGCACCCGGCCGCCAGCACCAGCACCGCGGCGCACCCGCACCGCCCCCTGAGCGAAGCCATCATCGTCCCTCCCCGTGGTTTGCCTGGACCACGGGGAGGATGGGCAAGTTCCGCTCCCGATTCACTCGCCACGCCAGCGGATTCGCCAGACGACGCCGCGGGAGTCGTCGCTCACGTAGAGAGCGCCATCGGGACCCACGGCCAGCCCGCTTGGCCGCGGCCTGCGCCCGCTCCACGGCCGCCCGCCGCCGGTTCCGCGGAAAAAGGTCTCGGGCCGGCCGAACCCGTCCGCGCTCCGGGGCAGGAACTCGACCGAGTAGCCGGTCGCCTCCAGCGGGTGCCGGAAGATGGAGCCGTGCAGCGCGACGAACATTCCGCCTCGATACCGCGCGGGAAAGCGGGCGCCGTGGTAGAACGCGATGGCCATCGGCGCCGCGTGGGCCGCGAAGGCTGCGATGGGCCGCTCGCCTGATGCGCAGGGCATCGGCGCGCGCGCGGTCCCGCCGTACGCGGGCGCGCGCACCATGCGTCCGAGCGCCGGATCGTACATGCAGTACGGGAAGCCGTAGTCCCCGCCCTCGCGGATGCGAAAGAGCGTCTCGCCCGGCTTCGCCGCCGCGTCCTCCGCCGTGAACCCCGCCTCCGGCCACCACCGGTCCAGGTGGTCGATGCCGTGCGGCGCGGCGTAGATGCTCCCATCGCGCTCGTCCACCCCCAGCGCGACCGAGTGGCGGAGCCCCGTCGCAAAGCGGTTCGCGCGCGAAGGGCTGACGGGCTTGGCGATGGGAAGGAGCGCGCCTGGAAAGCGCCAGATACCGCCGCTCGTCTCCAGCTCGCGGCACGGCCGGTCGCCGCGCAGGTCGCGCCCGCGGAAGTCGCGCTCGCACGCGTTCGACGGCGCACCGATGTTCACGTACAGCGCGCCGTCCGTCCCCAGCGCCAGGCTGCGCGCGCCGTGCTCCAGCTCCGGGATGCCATCGACGAAGACCTCGGGCTCCCCGCGCGGCGGGAACTCGCCCCGGCGCAACCTCCACCGATACACCCGACCCCACGCGCCCAGAAAGAGGTGCTCTCCCCCGATCGCGATCCCCGATCCCGCCTCGGGCCCGAACGCCTCGCGCAGATCCGCGCGCCCGTCCGCGTTGGTGTCGCGCAATGCGAGCACGCCACCCGCGCGCGACCCCTCCCGCCAGCGCGCCACGTACACGTCGCCCCACGGAGCCGCGGCCAGGTGGCGCGCCGGCCCCACGTCCTCCGCGAACAGCTGTGCGCAAAACCCGGGCGGAGTCGCCACCGACCGATCGCAGCCGTCATCGCCGCCCGCGCACCCGGCGACGCCTGCCAGGCAAGCAGCCACAAGCATCGTGAGGCGGATGGCTCGATGGCCAGAACCGTTTCGTGCAGGCACGATACCTCCTTCTGCGGGTACATCCACTCACGATACATCGTATGCTGATATAACGCTTGTGGACATATACGTCCGCGCCGCGCCCGCGTCAATGATGATGGGCGCGTCGAAGAAGGGAGCTAAGACAGAGGACTACTTCTATCAGGTGGGATCGTCCAGCGCCGCCTGCACGGCCGCGAGCGCCTGCCGCCCGAAGCGGCGCTGGAGGATGCCGACGACGGGCCCGCCCAGCCGCGCCATCCAGTGATAGGCGCGTGCGTACGCCAGGATCTCGAAGCGCACCACGTCCGTCGAGCGGTCCCACTGCACCTGGAAGCGCTCCTCGCCGGTCTCGCTGTGCAGCGGCAGCGTGCCGATGGCGAAGGCAAAGGTGCGCATCGCGGGCGTGTCCGTGTCGTCCACGTAGACGATGCGGCACGGGTTGATCGACCAGAACCCCAGGTGGCTCACGATCGTGGCGAAGACGGTCCCCGGCGCGACGGGCGGCGCTGCGGGATGCACGTACGTCCACGGCAGGTCGTACATCGCCCACCTCCGCAGCGCCGCGACCCCGCGCACGAACGTCTCCTCGCCGGAGCCGATCCGCGCCTGGTGATGGTTGCGCGGGTAGCCGGCCGGCCCCGTGGCGGACCGCGTCATTCCGGGATCAGGGTAGCTCAGCGGAAGGGGGCGCTGTTCATCCAGCGCACGTTCGATCAGAGCGGTGGAAGGCCGGCGGATGAGGAACATGAGGGGGCACCTCGTGGGCGGACGCGGTCACGTCCGCCGCATTCGCGGGGCGTGTGGAGGAGGGACCGGCGGGTGTGCACGCCGTTTGCCGCCGCGCACCGCATGCCGATCGTCCGCCCCGCATCCGAAAACTCCGTGCCCCCGCACGGGCATCTGTGGCCCCGCTGGCTCTTTCTGCGCGCGCTGGGATTGATCTTCTTCTCCGCGTTCTACTCCCTCGCTTTCCAGATCCACGGCCTCATCGGCCCGCGCGGCATCCTGCCGGCGGGGGAGTACCTGGAGAATGTGGCGCGCGTGCTGGGAGGCGTGCAGCGCTTCTGGTTCGCGCCGACGCTCCTCTGGCTCGGCGCCGGCGACGCGGCGCTCACGGCGCTGGCGGGCGCGGGAATGGTGGCGTCGCTCCTGCTGGCCGCCAACGTGTGGCCGCGCATGAGCGTGGCGGTCTGCACCCTCCTCTTCCTCTCCTGCGTGGCGGCCCTGCAGGACTTCTCCGCGTACCAGTCGGACGGAATGCTGCTGGAGGCGGGCTTCGTCTCCATCTTCTTCGCGCCGCGCGGAATCCGCCCCGGCCTGGGGGCCGCCACCCCGCCGTCGCGCCTCAGCCACTTCATGCTGCTATGGGAGTGGTTTCGCATCTACTTCGAGTCGGGCGTGGTGAAGCTGGCCAGCGGCGACCCTCACTGGCGCGACTTCACCGCCATGGACGAGTACTACCAGAATGGTCCGCTTCCCACGTGGATCGGCTGGTACGTGCAGCACCTTCCGCACGGGTTCCACGCCGCCACCGTCGCCATCACGCTGCTGGTGGAGCTCGTCATCGTGTGGGCGGCCTTCCTTCCACGCCCGTTTCGCCTTGCCTGCTTCGCCATCGTCACCGCGCTGCAGGCGGGGATCATCGCGACGGCGAACTACGCCTTCCTCAACTACCTGGTGCTGGTGCTCGGGATCCTGCTGCTGGATGACGGGGTGTTCGCCCGCGCCCACTTTCCGCGGCGCGTCCCCATCCCCCGCCCCGCGGACCTGCGCGCCCTGTGGAAGAGGAGGATCGAGGGCGTGGTGCTCGGATTCGCGCTGTACGCCGGCGTGGCGGCCTTTCTTCCGCTGGGGCCCCTCGGTGCGCCCGCACGGCTGCAGCCTTTTCGCGTCGCGAACGCGTACGGCCTCTTCGCCACCATGACGGAGGCTCGCTACGAGGTGGAGTTCCAGGGGAGCCGCGACGGGCGGACATGGGTGGCGTACCGGTTCCGCTACAAGCCGCAGGACCCGCGCGAGGCGCCGGGCATTTATGCGCCGTACCAGCCCCGCTTCGACTGGAACCTGTGGTTCGCATCGCTGGGCCCGTGGCGGCAGTCCACGTGGGTGGTGCTCGCGCAGGAGCGGCTCATCGAGGGCAGTCCGAGCGTCCTGCGCCTCTTTCGCGACGACCCCTTCCACGGAAAGCCGCCGGTGATGGTGCGCACCGTCCTGTGGCAGTACTGGTTCACCGACCCAGCTGCCAGGCGCCAGACGGGTACGTGGTGGCGGCGGCGCAACCTGGGCCCCTTTACCGGCACCCTCACCCGCACCGGCGCAGGGCTGGTGCTGGACGAGCTGCGCTGAGCCCGCGCGCTACGGCCGGGCCGTGTCCGGCGCCGTCGTCACCCGCATTCCGCGCTCGGGGTGCCGGCGGTCGAACGACACGGTCCTGAGGCTGTCACCGGGGATGTAGGACGTGATCGACCACGGCTCGCCGCGAAGCTCGACCGAGTCGTCGAGCGGGTCCCGCGTCCGCAGGCACGACGAGATCAGCGCCGACTGCGCCCTGGCCACGCGGAGCGCCGGGTCCACCGCGGCCCACACCAGGTCCGTCTCCTCCCCCGCCGCACAGTATCCGCTCCCCCCATCCGCACGTGACAGCCCCGTGGTGCGGATCAGCAGGTAGATCCATCCCTCGCCGCTCCGCTGTACATCGAGCAGCGTGTGCCTGTAATCGCCCGAGCTGTTGATGTACTCGAGCAGCGACGTCGTCGTCCGCGCCCGCCCATCCGAAAGCGCCAGCGTCGTGTCCTCCAGCACCACCCGCACCGTCCCGAACAGCGTCGTATCCACGCGGCTGGCCGGAGCTCCATGCGGCGCGGAGCTCACCGCCGGCGCCGGAACGGCCGATGGCGCACTGGTCGTTGCGGGGCTCGCCACTTCCGCCTTCTCGCCAGCCACATCCTTCGCAGCCTTCTCCTGCCTCGGCGCCCCGCACGCGCTGACCAGCATCACCGCCATCGCTACCGTTCCCGACCTACGGAGCGCCCGTCGCACGAGCACGCCAGCCCCGGCCACCGCCGCCACCAGGAATGCAGCCGCGGCGACCTCGTACCAGATCGCGATGCGCCGCCAGTAAGCGGTCGCCGCAGGCTCCGCGGCGGCACTCGCGAACGAGCCCGACATCACAGCGCCCGAATACGCGAAGACAAACCCCAGGATGCCGAGCAGCGCGGCGACTACCGGCAGGTATGACCGGACGCGGAGTCCAGCACTTCTGCATAGTTGCATGAATGCGCAGGAGGGATAAGCAGGGGAAGAACGCATAGGGCGAGTTGCCCGTCTATGGTTCCGGAGCTTCGAGGATTGCCTCGACCGCCGAAATCAGCGCCGGGAGGTCTGACTCAAGGGTACTCCATACGATGTCGAGGTCGATGTCGAAGTAGGCGTGCACCAGGCGGTTCCGCATCGCCACGATTGCGGTCCACGGCAGCTCAGGGTGATGGCTCCGGAGTTCCACACTTACACGGCTCGCCGACTCCCCGACGATCTCTATGTCCTTGACCGCGGCGAGGAGGAGCTGCCGGTCCGTCTCCAGATCACGGCGAGTGCGCCCGGCGGCGAAGCCGATGGCCTCCCGCGCGGCATCACGCATGTGGAGGAGACGAACGCGGTCTTCAGGCCGCATAAAGCAAGGCGGCGCCGTTGACCACATCGTCCCGGAAGTAGCGGCTCAGCTCGGCCGCGGTGCGCAGATCCGCCTTGTGACCCAGGATCTCACCCAGTTCCAGCTCCATCTTGGCCAGCGTGAGAAGGCCCACCCCGGCGCCTGGCTCGAACTCCACCAGGAAATCCACATCGCTGTCGGCGCGAAAATCGTCGCGCAGGACGGAGCCGAACAGCCGGAGCGTCCGGATGCGATGTCGCCGGCAGAAAGCCGTGATCTGATCGGTGGGAATTTCGATTCGTGCGTCGCTCATCGCTGGCTCTTCAACATGCTTCCGCTGTGTATCCATGCGTGCTCTGCAGCAAGAGTGATCCGTGCAAACCGCCAGCCGCGCTCGGGGGTCTAGCCTTCATCCGCAAGGTGCAAAACCTCCGACACGAGCGTCGGAGAGAGATAGATACCCGCTGCTTGGATCTGCGACAGCAGTGGCTGAACGGACGTAATCAGACCTTCGGACTTCGCCAGGATGAGGACACCCGCGCTGCCGACGACGTGCACTCCGTTGAGGCGGCCACCTTGCGCGCCCGGCCGTCGTCGAGCAGAAGACGGTCTGCCTCGAGCCGCTTGTAGAGAGCCATCGCTTCCAGCTCACCGCGCCCGAGCCCTGCGGCCGCGATCACGAACGCCTCCAAGTCGACTTCGGCGACCCGTCCGATAAGGAAGTTACCTAGAACGTCCGCGCCGGGCTTCCCTGCTTCGGTGCACTCCCGGAACACGGCGGGCGGCACCCGTACCTCGCGAAACAGTACATCGAGCAGATCCAGGCACTCGCAGGCGGCGAGCGCCAGGAGAGCCGAGGTATCGGCTACGATGAGCATCAGGAAACGCGTCGTCGCAGGGAGCTCAGCTCGTCCCGGAGATCTTCGGCCGGGTAGTCGATGAGGGGAATGCCATGCCTCTGGCACGCGGCGGCGAACGTGAGGCGGTCTACGTCAGCGAACTCGGCGGCGGCGCCGGCCGACATCTCGCCAGCATGAAACATGAGCAGAGCCGCGTACAGCTTGATGCGTCTGCCCAGCTCCGCAGGCGTGCTGTCGAGGAAGTACTGCTCGGGGACGTCTAGCGTGATCTGCATCGGCCACTCTGGTGTGGGGCGCGTGCGGTACCGAGGAAGGGTGCAGCAAATGCCGGCCCAGCGCAACAGGAACCTAGCGGCGCGGACGTTGCTCCCAGTGCGCGTGCCCGGTACACTTTCCCGGCGCGGTGAGCACACCCGCATCCTCGTACCGCAAGCAGATGCCCCGACGACAGCGCCCCTCCGACTCCGCATCCGCCCTCCGGGGTACGGACGAGCTGTACCGCCTGCTCGTGGAGAACGTGACCGACTACGCCATCTTCGTGGTGGACGTGGACGGCCGCGTCGCCACGTGGACGGAGGGGGCGGAGCGGCAGATGGGGTACGCCGAGGACGAGATCCTCGGCCGCCACCTGGCGGAGCTCTACCCGCCCGAGGACCAGGAAAGCGGATCTCCGGGGCGCGACCTGCACACCGCCCGCACCGAGGGGCGTTGCGAGGGGGTGGCGTGGCGCGTCCGCAAGGATGGGACGCGGCTGTGGGCCAGCGTGGTGATCACCGCCATCCGCGACGCCGACGACCAGGTGGTGGGCTACGGGCAGATCACCCGCGACCTCACCGAGCGCCGCGAGGTGGCCCGCCGCTACGAGGAGAGCCGCCAGCGCTACCGATCCCTCTTCGAGAACAACCCCAACGCCATCTGCTCGTTCGACCTGGACGGCACCCTGCGCACCGCCAACCCCGCCGCCGCGGAGCTGGCCGGGTACCCCGAGGACGACCTCGTGGCGCTCTCCTTCTGGCCGCTGGTGTCGGGTGAGGACCGCGACATGGTGCACGACCTCTTCGCGCGTGCCGCGGCGGGGGAGCCGGGGTATGGCGAGACTTCGCTGATCCACCGCGTGGGACGGCGCGTGCGGGTGCGGCTCACCTTCGTCCCCATCCGCGTGGAAGGCGAGCTGATCGGCGTCTACTGCATCGCCGAGGACATCACCGAGCGCAAGCGCGCCGAGGCCGAGCGCGAGGCCCTGCTGCTGCGCGAGCGCGTCGCCCGCACCGAGGCCGAGGCCGCGTCGCGCGCGAAGACCGACTTCCTGGCCGTCGTATCGCACGAGCTCAAGACGCCGCTCAACGCCATCACCGGCTTCGCCGACCTGCTGCACGACGGCGACGCGGGGGCGATGAGCGACGTGCAGAGCCGCCACGTGGAGCGCATCCAGGCCGCATCGCGCCAGCTGCTGCAGCTGATCGACGAGCTGCTCTCGTACACCCGCCTGGAGAGCGGCCCCGACGCTCCCCACCTGCAGCCCGTGGACGTTTCCGCCGCCCTGCGCTACGCCGCCGCCGAGGCGCAGCCCGCCGCGCGCGCCAAGGGGCTGTCGCTGAGGGTGGAGGAGGGGGAGGAGCTGTGCATGGCGCTCACCGACCCGGCCCGTCTGCGGCGCCTCCTCCAGACGCTCTTCTCCAACGCCGTGAAGTTCACCGAGTCCGGCGAGGTGCGGGTGGAGGCGCGCCGCGAGCACTCGATGCTGGCCATCGCCATCACCGACACGGGGATCGGGATCGCGCAGGAGCACATGGAGCGCATCTGGGAGCCGTTCTGGCAGGTGGAGCACCCCCTCGTCCGCCGCGCCGGCGGCACCGGCCTGGGGCTGAGCGTCGCCCGCCGCTTGGTGGAGCTGATGGGCGGCGACATCGAAGTGCAGAGCGAGCCCGGGGCGGGGACCACGTTCACGGTGCGGTTGCCGGTGCACGACGGGTAGGGCGGCGGGGTTCGATGCGCGGTGCATGGGGGTGGCGCGGCGGCGGGCACGGGCAGCCACGCGGGGCGGCCCCTACGGGTTCGGTCGCGAGGGCAGACATCGAGGTGGGGCGAGGGCGGGCAGACACACAGGTCTGCCCCTACGAGGTCGATGTAAATCGGCAGAGGTCGAGGCGGGGGCGAGGGTGGGCGCGATAACTCGCGCCCCTACCGGATCTGCGGAGTGCGCAACGACATACGCCCCCTCTCTCGATAACGTGAGGGCGCAGCCCTCTCCTGTTATCGGGAGAGGGGGCAGGCGAGTGTAACGAGCCGGGGGTGAGGGCCCCATCCCCTCAAAACCCTTGACATCGCACGGGTTTGCGTGCACCGTGTGCACCGTCCGTTCCCCACGGGCGCGTGCTTTACCTCCCTCCGTACGCCCCGTTTTCCCCGAAGACTCCAGAGGTTACAGCGATGACCTTTCCCACAACCTTTCGCCGTCTTTCCGTTCTCGTGCTGGGCGCCGCGCTGGCCGCGTGCGGCGGCGGTGGCGACTCCGAGGCAGGCGCCAAGCCCGAGGACGTCGATCAGGAGACCTCCGTCGCGGTGACCGAGAAGGAGGAGGCGTCGTTCAAGGCGCCGGCCGACAGCTCGCTCACTCCGCAGCAGGTGGAGGCGTACCTCAAGACGAGCCTCCTGCAGTTCGACCTGGTGCGCAAGGAAGCGGGCGGCGTACAGCGGATGGAGGAGCGCGCCAAGGGCGGCGGGGTGATGGCCGGACTGCGCAACATGAGCGACGCGGCGGGGATGATGGACCGCATCGGCGGGAGCTACGTCCGTTCGGCGCGCACGCTCAAGTACAACCCGGCCGAGATGGAGTACGTTCGCGAGAGGATGGGCGAGATCGGCGGCTTCCTGACGCTGAAGCCGATGCTCGAGGGACAGCTGCAGTCCGCGCAGCAGATGCGCCAGCAGGCGAACGAGCTGCGCGCGCAGATGGCCTCGGGCCAGCTCCAGGGCTACACCGAGGAGAACATCAAGGCGATCGAGGACCAGGCCGCCGAGATGGAGCGCGGCGCCAAGGAGCAGATGGGAACCCGGTCCGCCGTGGGCCGCAACCTCGAAGTGCTCCGCCGCGCCCGCCCCGCCGTGACCGAGGAGATGTGGGCCACGGTGGGCTTCGCGGGCGGCAGCGCCGGGCTCCTCGGGCTGAGCGGCCTCGCGAACCCGCAGGACACGACCGCGCAGCGCCAGCTCAACGACTGGCGCCGGATCTACACCGACGCCCTCGCCAACCGCGTCTCCCCCGGCATGGAGAAGAAGCCGCCCGCGGCTCCGACTCCGGCGCAGTAGAAAAAAGCATCACACAGAGAGCACGGAGACGAACGGAAAGGCGCGGAGAACGCCTTTCCGTTCGTCTTTTCGTACCCCTCTGTGGCTCTGTGTGAGGCCTTCAGCTCTCGGCGTGATGCGCGAGGTACAGGGTGAAGGCCGCGCCGCCGCCATCCACGTTGTGCGCGGTAAGGTCGCCGCCCATGGCACGAGCCAGGCGCCGCGCGATGGCGAGGCCCAGGCCAGTGCCGGGCTCGCGCTTCCCCTTGCCGCCCGTCTGGAGCTGAAAGAACTCCTCGAAGACCGCCTCCTCGCTCCCACCGGGCAGCCCTGGCCCGGTGTCGCGCACCTCGATCCACCCACGCTCCCCATCGACGCCGGCGGAAACGGCGACCTCGCCGCTCTCGGTGAACTTGACGGCGTTGGAGAGCAGGTTCACGAGGATTTGCCGCACGCGCGGCTCGTCGGCCGAGACCACGACCCCAGACGGGTCCGCGAAGCTCACCCGCAGCCCCTTCGCGGTGGCCTGCGGCTCCACCGTCGAAATGGCGCCCTCCAGCAGTTCGCCCAGGGGGATCGGCTGGAGCTGGAACTCCATGCGGCCGGCATCCAGCTTGGCCAGGTCCAGGATGTCGTTGACGAGCTGCGACAGGTGGCCGGAGACCTGGCAGATGCGCCCCATCATTTCCTGCTGCCGCTCGGTGAGCTCGCCCACGATGCCGTCCTGCAGGAGCTCGCTGTAGCCGACGATGGCGGTGATGGGGGTGCGCAGGTCGTGGCTCATGGCGCTGAAGAAGCGGTCGCGCCGCACGGCCGCATCGCGCATCTCGGCGTAGCGCGCGGCGCCGGCGAGGGCCACCGCGGTCTGCTCCGCGAGCGCCTCCACCAGCGCGGTGCCGCCGGGGGGGACGTCGCCATCGATCCACCCCACCACCAGCGCCGCCGGCTCGCCGCGCGGGCGCATGGGCACCGCCACCGCCGCCAGCTCGCCCCCCGCCGATGCCGTGCGCCCGCCGCGTCGAGCCGTCTCCAGGAGCGCGCGCAGGGCAGGGGCGTGCTCGGACTCGGCCGCCGCCCACCACTCGCGCGGCTCCTCGCCGGGAAGCGCGAGGAGCGCGGCGTCCGCACCCATCAGCTCGGGGAGGCGGCGGCAGACGGCCGCCCAGATCTCCTCGGGCTCCACCGACGCGGCGGTCTCCACGGCCAGCCGGCGCAGCAGGTCCAGCTCGCGGATGCGGCGGTCGGTGGGTGCGGCGGCGAGGGGTGTGTCGATGGCCATTCTGCTGCGAAACGGGGTGCGGCACGGGCGCGGCGCGATGGGGCGGAGGTGCCCGGCGCGGGACGCGGGTGTATGTTTTGCGCGGGCGCACCGCCCACGCACCCGCGGCCAGTGCCCGCCGCGGGGCTCGATACGGTTCCGAAGACCAGGGATTCAACGCCGATGACGCTCCCCCCGCTCCGCCTCCGCAAGGACGAAGACCGCAGGCTACGTGCCGGGCACCTGTGGGTGTTCAGCAACGAGGTGGATGTGGTTGCCACGCCGCTGGTTGCGTTCCAGCCCGGCGACCTGGCCGAGGTGCAGGACGCGCGCGGCGCGCCGCTGGGCGTGGGCTACGTCAACCCGCGCTCGCTGATCGCCGTGCGCATGGTGAGCCGCGACCGCAACGCCCAGCTCGACCGCGCGTTCCTCCGCGGCCGCATCCGCCGCGCGGTCGCGCTGCGCGACACCGTCTTCGGCACCCCCTTCTACCGCGCCGTCTTCGGTGAGAGCGACGGGCTGCCTGGGCTGGTGGTGGACCGCTTCGGCGACCGCCTCGTCGTGCAGATCACCACGGCCGGCATGGAACGCGTGCGCGACGAGATCGTGGAAGCGCTCCGCGACGAGCTCGCCCCCGCCGGCATCCTGCTGCGCAACGACGTGGGAGGGCGCGAGCTGGAGGGCCTGCCATCGTACGTGGAGACCGCGTGGGGCGAGGTTCCCGACGTGCTGCCGCTGGAGGAGAACGGCGTGAAGTTCGAGGCGCCCGTCGCGGGGCAGAAGACGGGCTGGTTCTACGACCACCGGATGAACCGTGCGCGCCTCGCCTCGTACGTCCGCGGCGGGCGCGTGCTCGACGTCTTCTCGTACGTGGGCGGATGGGGAGTGCAGGCGGCGGCGGCCGGCGCGGACGCGGTGGTATGCGTGGACGCATCCGCCCCTGCCCTGGAGATGGTCGCCCGCAACGCCGCCCTCAACGGCGTGGGGGATCGCGTCTCGTCCATACGCGGCGACGCCTTCGACGTGCTGCGCCAGCTCGCGGCGGACGGGGAGCGCTTCGACACGGTGGTGCTGGACCCGCCCGCCTTCATCAAGCGAAAGAAGGATGTGAAGCAGGGCGAGGAAGCGTATCGCCGCCTCAACACGCTGGCGCTGGACGTCCTGAAGCAGGATGGCATCCTGGTGTCCGCGTCGTGCTCGTACCACCTGCCGCGTGCATCGCTGCAGGATGCCGTGCTGCGCGCCGGGCGGCGGCAGGGGCGGTCGCTGCAGGTGGTGGAGCAGGGGCACCAGGGCCCGGACCACCCGGTGCACCCCGCCATCCCTGAGACGGCGTACCTCAAGGCTTTCTTCGTGCGCGTCGGATAGCCCCTGGCATGGCGCGTGCGAATTGGCGCGCACCAACCTGACGGCGCGCACCGGACGCCGGCCTGCCCCCGTACCCCCCTGGAGGTCGAGATGGCGGACATCAACGTCGAGCGGAAGCGCAGCGGACCCAACTTTCTCCCGTGGCTCCTGGGCCTCGTCCTCCTCGCCGCGCTGATCTGGGGCGCGATGCGCTTCATGGGCAACGACGACGACGAGACCACCACCCCCACGACGACCGAAAGCACGACCACGACGACGTCCTGAGGGCCCCCACCCCCAGCGTCGCTCCGCGACGCATCCCCCTCCCCCAAAACTGCCTGGGGGAGGGGGTGTTTGCATGGATCTCCGCGGAGGCGCACGGATCTCGCACGCCCGCCTCCGCACGCCGATACCCGGTAGGGGCGGACCTGCGTGTCCGCCCACCCTCGCCTCCGCCCCGATCCCCGCCCATCGAACCGGATCCTCGTAGGGGCCGCCCCACGTGGCTGCCCGTGCCGGCCGCTGCCCCGCCCCCCGCCCACGGCACCGCACCCCCCGAAAAACGAAGAAGGCGCGGAACCCTCTCCGCGCCTCCTCCTGCGTCTCTGCGCCTCTGCGTGAGGCCCCGCGGTTTACCGGCTGAGCCCCACAGTCACGCCAACGTGGAAGCTCAGCATGTCCGTGTCGCTGCGCGTCGGAAAGAGCGTGACGGAGCCGTCCGGGTTGTCGACGATGTCGCCCTCGCGCAGGTACTCGGCGCGGCCGGCGTTGCGGTAGGTGGCGCCCAGATCCAGTGAGATCGGCGCCGGCCCGCGGCGCAGCGGGATGTAGAGCCCCGCGCCGCCGCCGTACGCAAAGGTCACGTCGTCGAAATTCGTCGTGCTGGCGAACGGCTCACCGCTCGCGCTCCCCTCCAGCGACGACGAGGTGAAGAGGTACGAGACCCCCACGAAGCCGTGCGCGTACGGCCGCAGCGTCCCGTTCGGCGTGCCGATCTGCGGGCCCACGCCCAGGAAAGCGACGTTGTTCGTCGTCACCAGGTCGGCCAGGATGCGCCCGCCGACCGTGGGGCTGAGGAGCACGCGCTGCCGCTCGTAGCCGTAGGTGATCGCCTCGCCATCCACGCGAATGCCGATCAGCCCGTCGCGGTCCAGCCGGTGGATGTAGTGCACGTTCCCGCCGAAACCGGACTCCACGAACTCACCGAACTCACCCTGCGGCCTGGCGAGCTCCAGCCGTCCGCCGAGGTAGCCGCCGGTCGGCCGGCGCGGGCCCCACTCTTCTTCGCGATCGTAGTCAGGGTCGTCGCAGTCGTGGCGGCAGTGCTGGGCGTCCGCGGAAGCGGGAAGAACGAGTACGGCGGCGAACAGCAGTGCGAGGATGGAGGAACGCGAGCGCATGGTGCCTCTGAGGGTCGTACGGTGGATGAATCCGGTGCCGCCACTCCATAGGGCAACGCGGGTGCCGAAATCCGCCATTTGCGCAAGCGATTGCGGCGTTTCATCTTGCCCGCAAAGCCCCCGAAATGGCTCCGCACCGCTGACCCACTGAGTGGACAGTGTGACACACCGCGCGATGACGAAACGCACCCCGAACCCACACCCCACGAGGACGCGATGGCGGTCGAGATCACCGGCAGCTACGCCGGCAACCTGAAGACGGAGCTGCGCCACGGCCCCTCCGGCGCGCAGCTCAACACCGCCGCCCCGCGCGACAACATGGGCGACGGCTCATCGTTCTCTCCAACGGACCTGCTGGCGGCGTCGCTAGCATCGTGCATGGTGACCACGATGGCCATCGTCGCGCAGCGCGAAGGCATCCCCTTCGCCTCCGCCGAGTTCATCGCCGTCAAGCACATGCGCGCCGACCCACGCCGCGTGGACGCGATCCCGGTGCGCATCCGCATGCCCGCGAGCCTCACCCCCGAACAGCGCGCCCGCCTGGAGCGCGCCGCGCACGAGTGCCCCGTCAGCCGCTCGCTGCTTCCGGAGATCAAAAAGGAGGTCGAATTCGAGTACGCGGACTAGCGGGACCTGCTAGCCGCGTTCCGGTGGCTGAGTCCCCTGGTCGAGCAGATGAAGCTGTTGATGGTACGCGTACAGCCGGTCGCGTGACCTCCCGGTGATTTCGCGGGCGATCCCGAGCTGCTCTAGCCGCTGGAGTGCGCCGCTGACGGTCGGCCACGCGATCACGAGCTCTTTGACGGCACGCGGAATGGAGATGATGACCCGCTGCCGCAGGTACTCGTACACCCGGGCGGTAGACGCCGAGGCACGCCCCAGCCTCATCACGCGCCGCTGATCCTCCTCGAACAGCGTGCGCAGCGCCAGCGAGGTATCGGCCGACTGCCGCGCGACTGCCTCGACGCCCACGAGGTAGAAGTGCATCCACCCCTCCCAATCGCCATGCGTGCGGACGCGTTGGAGCGCATCGTAGTAGTCGGCGCGGTTCTCCTTCAGGTAAAGGCTGAAGTAGAAGAAGGGCTGCGTGAGCAGGCGCTCGGTCATGAATACGAGGCTGATGAGCAGCCGCCCGATCCGTCCGTTCCCATCCAGAAAGGGGTGGATGGTTTCGAACTGCACGTGCGCCAGCCCCGCCTTCAACAGGGGTGCGGTATGCCCGTGCTCGTCGTGGAGGAAGTTCTCCAGGTTTGCGAGCGCAGCCTGCATTTCGTGAGGCGGCGGCGGCACGAAGCGGGCGTTGCCGGGGCGCGTCCCGCCGATCCAGTTCTGCGTGCGCCGGAACTCCCCGGGATTTCGCGCGCTGCCCCGCCCCTCCTGCATCAGGACGCCGTGCATCTCGCGGATCAGCCGCAGGCTCAACGGCAGCTCGCCTGATCTGATGCGGTGAAGGCCATGGTAAAGCGCCGCGACGTAGCGCGAGACCTCCTGCACGTCGCTCAGCGGCGTTCCCGGCGCGGCGGCGTTCTCATACTCCAGAAGATTCGAGAGGGTGGACTGGGTGCCCTCGATCTGGCTGGACAGCACCGCCTCCTTGCGAACGTACATGTACAGGAGGCGGTCGGGATCCATCGTGCGCGTGACGCCCTCCAGCTGCCCCACCGCGTGGACGGCTTCCTCGTAGATCCGCGTGAGCTCCGGCGTGAACTCAAGCGGAGGAGATGGAGGAAGCGGCGCCGGGATGAAGGCCGAGAACCCTTCTGGCCCGGGCTGCTGCCGCACCCAGATGCCTGCTCTACTCATGGGTCTCGTCCGGGCTGGATGTTCTGGACCGATGCGCTGCGGACCCGCGAACCTTTGATAAGGACGCACGTTATTAAAGGTTAGCGGCTGAACCGTTAATACCGCAATGAACTCACGCAAGGTTTGATCGCGCGGACGCGTGTCAGCCCTCGGCGCCGCTGAACAGCGACGGCTCCGCTGCCAGCGCGGCGATGCGGCGCTGGGCGACGGGGAGGGCGTAGCCGGAGAGATCGGCCGGGGTGGCCCAGGCCCAGGCGTCGTAGTGCAGAGGGCGCGGATCGCCGGTGAGGAGGGTGCAGCGGACGGCGTGGTAGCTGGCGCGGACGTGGGTGAAGGCGTGCTTCACCGTGCCGATGGCGGCTCCGGCGCGCACCTCCAGCGCCAGCCCGTCCCGCACCGCGCGCTCGGCGGCGGCGGCGACGCTCTCGCCGCGGCGGCGCACGGCGGCGGGGAAGGCCCACATCCCGCCCAGCCGCGCATCGACGGGGCGGCGGACGAGGAGGGTGCGGCCGTCGTGCTGGACGACGGCGACGGCGGTGTCTTCGTGCGGCGTGGGCTTCGCTTTTTTGGGAGCGGGGCGCTCGGCCTGGGTGCCGTGGCGGAAGGCGCGGCAGTGCTCGCGCACCGGGCAGTCGCCGCAGAGCGGCGCGCGCGGAACGCAGATGGTGGCGCCCAGCTCCATCACCGCCTGGTTCACGTCGCCGGGCCGCGCGCCGGGGGCGAGTGCCTCGGCGAGCGACCAGAGGGTGGGCTCGGCGGGGGCCGGGTCGTCCGTCCAGCGGGCGAAGACGCGGCGCACGTTGCCGTCCACCAGCGCCTCGCCGCGGCCGAACGCGATCGACATCACCGCGCCCGCCGTGTAGCGCCCCACACCGGGGAGCGCGCGAAAGGCGGCCGGGTCGTCGGGGACGCGGCCGGCGTGGAGCTCCGCCACCTCGCGGACGGCGCGGTGAAAGTTGCGCGCGCGCGAGTAGTAGCCGAGCCCCTCCCACGCCGTGAGGACGTCGTCCAGGGGAGCTTCGGCGAGCGATCGGAGGGTCGGAAAGCGGTCGAGCCAGCGGGCGAAGTACGGCTTCACCGTCTCCACGCGCGTCTGCTGGAGCATCACCTCCGAGAGCCAGACGCGGTACGGATCGGGGGTTTCGCCGGGCGGGGTGCGCCAGGGGAGGTCGCGGCGGTGGGCGTCGAACCAGGCCAGGAGCCGCTCGCGCAGGCGGGGCAGCTCGCCGGCGGGGAGGGGCTCGCTCAGTCGCGCACCCAGAGGTAGGTGAGCCGCTTTCCGCGCACCTGGGCGGCCGGGTAGCTGTACTCGGTCAGCGTGGAGGGGATCACCCAGAGCCGCGAGTACTGGAGGCTCACCGCCACCGTGCCCTGGGGCTCGGCGAGCTCCACGCAGTGCGGGCCGGGGCTCTCCGGGCCGGCGGAGAGCACCGCGTTCCCGCCGCCGTGCGACACGGACGCGCGCTTGCGCCCCTTCACCGCGGGGCCGGTTTCCAGGCACACGGTCGTGCCCGTGCCCTCGCGCGGATCGATCGACACGCGCACCGGGGTCTGCTCACCGCGCGGGCCCGCGGGGTGCGCGGCCGCTCCCGAGAGCACCATCCACAGGGTCGCGATCCCCGCCTGCTTCCACCGGCTCGTCACAGCTCGCATCGGCCTCCAGAGGTCCAGCTTCGTAGAGCGGACGATCCCGTACACCCGGTCCGCCGGTCGGTTCACGAAACTGCAACATTCTGTTACGGAAGGACCGTGCCGTATCTTTCCCGAAGCCATTCTTCCCACGTCATCCGCCCCACGGCGTGCTCCGGCGCGGTGCCGTCGCCGCGGCGCAGGGCGGCGGCCATTCCGCCGGGAAGCGGAAGGTGGATCACCGGCTTGCGGATGCCTCGGGCAGCCTTCCACGCGCGCATCATCGCGCCAAAGCGGAGGACCTGCGGCCCCGCCACGTCGGGCGCGCGCTTCATGGGCCCGGCGGCCACGCACTCCCACAGCGCGTCGGCGAACTCGTCCACGTGCACCGGCTGGCTCTGGAAGTCGCCGGGGACGAAGCCGACCGGGAGCTTCATCATCCCCGCGAACATGGTGTCGATGAAGTCGTGGAACTGGGTGCCGCGCAGGATCGTCCACGGCACGCGGCCCGCCTGCATCTCGCGCTCGGCCGCGAGCTTGTGGCGGTAGTAGGCGAACGGGACGCGGTCGATCCCCACGATGGAGACGTACACCACGTGCCGCACCCCGGCCCGCCGCGCGGCTTCCAGCAGGCGCATCGTCCCCTGCACGTCGGTGCGCTCGGTGTCGCCCCTGGGGCTGCTGGCCGCGTGGATGATGGTGTGGACGTCCTTGACCGCCGCGTCCACCCCCTCGCCGCTGGCCAGGTTGCAGCGCGTCCACTCGTCGCCCGGGCCCGTGGCGCCGCGACCGGTGCCGCGCACGACGTACCCGCCCGCGGCCGCGCGCCCCACCAGGGAGCGCCCCAGCAGTCCGCTGGAACCGGTGACGAGGACGAGCGGGCGGGAAGGATCGGCGGACATGGGACTTGGCTCGGTTGACGGGTGGATGGAACTGCTGGGGAATGGGGAAATGGGGAAGGGGGAATCGCCAGCAACGACGGGTCTCGTTTGCCTGCTGTTCCTGATCCCCTATTCCCTATTCCCTACTCCCTGCCACATACGCTTCCGCCTCGATCTCCACGAGCATCGCGGGGTCGATCAGGGCGCTGACCTGCACCATCGACGTCGCGGGGCGGATCTCGGCGAAGACCTCGCCGTGCGCGCGGGCGACCTCTTCCCAGCGCGCGATGTCGGTGACGTACATGCGCGTGCGGACGACGTCCTCCATCCGCGCGCCGGCCTGCTCCAGCGCGTGGCGGATGTTGCGGAGGGTCTGCACCGCCTGCGCGTAGGCGTCGCCGGGGCCCACGATGCCGCCGTCCGCATCCGTGGCGGTGGTGCCGGAGACGTGGACGTGGGGGCCCACCCGCACCGCCCGCGAGTACCCGACGACCGGCTCCCACGGCGTGCCGCTGGAGATCAGGCGCCGCACCATCAGACGAGCTCCCCGCGCAGGATGGTGATGGCGCGGCCTCCCAGGTGCACGCGGTCGCCGGCGGCGCGCACCCGCACCGTGCCGCCGCGGCGCGACGCCTGGAAGCCGACCAGCTCGTCCCGACCCAGCTTCGCCGCCCAGTACGGCGCCAGCACGCAGTGCGCCGAACCGGTGACCGGGTCTTCCGCGACGCCCACGCGCGGCGCGAAGAACCGCGACACGAAGTCGTACCCCGCCCCGCCATCCGCCCGCGCGGTCACGATCACCCCGCGCGCCTCCACCGCGGTCAACCGCCCGAAATCCGGTTTCAGGGCGCGCACTTCCGCCTCGGATGCGACCTCCACCAGCACGTCGAAGTGGCTGCGCCCCACGTACACCGCCTCCACGCCAAGCGCCGCCGCCAGCCCATCGGGAGCGGGCGCGTCGAGGATCGGCTTCGCGGGAAAGTCCAGCTCGATCCACTCCCCCGCCCTGTGCGCCGTCAGCAGCCCACTGCGCGTGTGGAAGCGCGCCACCTCGTCCTCAGCCAGATGCCCGTCCTCCCACAGCACGTGCGCGGTGGCCAGCGTGGCGTGTCCGCAGAGAGCCACCTCCACCTCGGGCGTGAACCACCGCAGCCGCCACCCATCCTCCTCCGCGTGGAGAAAGGCGGTCTCCGACAGGTTCATCTCGGCGGCCACGCTGCGCATCCATCCCTCCTCGCGCGGCGCGGGCAGGATGCACACCGCTGCGGGGTTGCCGGTAAATGCGCGGTCCGCGAATGCGTCTACCTGGATGATCGGCTGCGGCATGAGAAGCGATCGGGGAGCGGGAGGTGAGTGAAAAGGAAGATAGCCGCCCCGGCGCTATTCGGCACGAGCGTCAAACGGAGCGCATCACGTACCATAAGCGCCACCCGCCGAACGAGATTTCGAGTATGCCGCAAAACAGCTTGCGCGCTGGCGCCAGCTTCACCTAATTTCATCGCACGTCATCCCCGGGGCTATCGCGCAAGCGCTACTCCGGCCCCCCTCGGTCTGCGGGCCGGGGGTTTTTGTTTGCCTGCTGGTGAAAACGCGATGCCCCCCGCCGGCTGGCGAGGGGCATCGTGTTCTTCAGCGGGCCGCCGCTCGCTACACGCGGGCGTGGGCCGTCGTATCGCGGGCCGCGAAGCCGATGTAGGCGAGGCCGGCGGCGAGCACGGCGTGGAGCCAGATGTCGTTGCCGCCGATGGGGACCAGGCCAAAAGTGGTGGGATCGACGAAGGCCATCACCACCAGCACGGCGTAGATCACCGCGCCGATGCGGCCGTAGCCGCGCGATGCGGCATGGCTGCGCGACGCCACGATCCCCCACACGCCGAACGCCAGGTGCACGATGTTGTGGAGGAGGTTCACCGGGAAGAGGCCCAGCAGCTTCCCGGCGGTCTCGTTGTCGGCCTCCATCGCCATCCCGTTGTGTACGAACAGCCCCAGCACACCGACCAGCAGGAACGCGGCCCCAAAGACCAGCGCGCCGGTCTGCGCCATGCTTCTCCTCATCCTTCACCTCCGTCCGGGGTGAATGCCTCCCCTTCCGCGGTATTCCGGAAGCGGAAGGGATCTTGCGAGATGGCGATGCAAGACTCGGGCAGATCCGGGAACATGATCCGAATGCAGAGGGAGGCAGACGATGGCGCGCCACGGCTACGACAACCGCGAGTACAAGGGGATCCAGCAGAACTCGGTGCGCCCGGACTGGGGCCGCCCGCACCCGCTGGACCCCAACTGGGCCGACGGGCACTACCACGGGATGCGGGAGGATCAGGGGAACTGGCAGGGCGCGTACGGCCACTACCGCCGCGAGCACTCGCAGGAGCTGGGCGGGTGGGGCGGCTACGAGGGTCGCTACCGCCAGCCGCCGGGCGGCTTCAACCGTGAGGGCTGGTTCCAGGACCCCTTCGACCGCGGCCCCCACGGCGCGCAGGGGCGCCCGCTGAACGGCATTCGCGGCTACGACCGGCAGATGCGCGGCGACGCCCACGACGGCGGTGTGCGCTACGACAACCAGCACCTCCAGCAGTACAACCGCGACAGCCTGGCCTTCCGCACGGGGCGCGGCTACGACCGGAGCTACGGCTGGGCCCCCGGTGCCCGCGAGATCGCCCGCGGCTACGACGGCAACTACGCCGACCACCTCCGCCATCGCCCCACGCAGGAGCACTCGTACTCCGGCTACAACCGCGGCGGCTTCACCCCCGGCAACCAGCCGCAGCCCGGCTCGCGCGCGAGCAAGCCGAACCGGTAGGGGACGAGGGGCAGGGAAAGAGTCAGAGCGGGAGCCGCTTCGATGCCGAGGCGCTCCCGCTCTGCTTTTCGGCATCAAGGATTCGGGTCAACCACTCTCGCCCGGTGGCTCCTTCCGAAGGGCAAATACCGTCACCAGAGCAACGATCGTGACCCCGATGGTCCCCATTCCTTCGAGAGACTTTCCGCGCAGGGTGACGTACAATCCACCGATCATGCCGACGAGCGCGATCAGGAGCGCCGCCAACAGCCCCCACTCCGAGAGGCGGATCAAGCGGCCCTCTGATGTACGGCGATGGTGTGCCTCGGCCTCAGCCATCGCCACGATGCGGTCCGCGGACCCGGGAAGCACCTGTTCGTACTCGCGGAGGTGCGTTGGCAGAGGGATCGGACCGCTGAACGTCGTGCTGACGCGCGAGACGCGGATCTCACCCGGGAAAAATTCGCCCTGCCGCTCCCGCTCTGGAACGGCAGGGGTGTTCCCGCGCTCGGCGGCGGCTTTCCTATTTTGCTTCGCTCGCCGCCCCGGCATCCACGACTCCGTCCAAGCTCTGGAATGCACGCTCCCAGTCGCCGCGGAGCGCGCGGGCATCGCTCTCGAATCCGCCCGCGAACCGCCCGCGGTCGCGCGCCAGAGTGCCGCCGAGATCGAGGGCGTGCGCCATCCCGTAGAAGAATGCGGATAGTCTCCCTTTCGCGTCCGACTGTCTCGTGCTCATAGTGATTCCTGGTCGATGTGGGGCGCGCACCGGCACCCAGGATACCTGCGCTCCGAAGCTGTTGTCAACACTCTCATTCGTGCACACCAATCGCGCCAAGCCCAGCAACGGCAACGATTTGCACGCTTGCGATCAATCCACGCCAGCAGTGGTTCGGCGGGGGTTGTGGGTAGGCCAGATTGGAGCGGCACGAGCGGTCCAGCGCGCGGGCTCATCGGGGTGTTCCCTGACCCCTGAAACCTAGTCTCACGCGGAGGCGCGGAGACGCAGAGAGAACTGCAACTACATGGCTCACACAGAGACACAGAGACACAGAGAGAACAGATAAAGGCCTCCTCTCTGGCTTGTAGTTCCCTCTGTGTTCTCTGTGTGAGGCTTTTGCTGTTTACTCCGCGCCTCCGCGTCTCCGCGTGAGAAAAGCCGGTCAGAATGCACACTGAGGTCGTCCAAATGGTATCGTGCGGTGTACAGAGCGGGCCGCGCGGCGAGGTGGACGCGCAAGTGCTTCAGCGAGTGGTACTTGGATGTTGATACGATCGATAATCGTGGGTGCGGCGGCGATGCTCGCGCTGGCCCCGGCCGCGGATGCGCAGGCGATCCGCGGGCAAGTGTGGGCGGCGGATGGAGCCGCGACGGCCGGGCTGCGCGTGACGGCGCACGCGGGCGCGTGGGCGGACACCGCGTCCACGGATGCGGAGGGGCGGTTCGCGGTACCGATGCCGGACTCGCTCGGCAGCGACTCGGTGCGGGTGGTGGTGGACGCGGCTGAGACGGCGGTGCGCGTCTTCCACCCGTCCGTGGCGTCGCTTGCCCGCGGAGAGTGGGACGAGGAGGTGCGCATGATCCTGCTGCCGCGCCGCTGGACGATCCGCGCGGGGACGCACGCCGGGGAGATCGTGGAGGTGAGCGCCCGGCGCGGCTTCGCCCCCACCTGCCGGGATTGCAGCAGCGGCTTCTTCCGCCGCGGTGTCCCCTCGCGCGTGGATGCGCGCGTGAGCACGGTCCCGGCGTGGCGGCCGGGGAGCTTTCCGCTACGCGTGGCCTTCGACCACGGGTACAGCTCGGAGCCCATCAGCGCGCGCGACTCGGCCGCCTTCTGGCGCGAGGTGGCCGAGCTGGAGCGCGACCTGGGCGAACATCTCTTTCGGCCGGCGCGCTTCAGCGAGACGGATCCCGTGGACGACGCGCCGGAGGACCTGGTGCTCGTATGGGTCGAGCGGGGTCTACGGTCCGCGGGGCTCGGATCGGTGGCGTACAGCGGCGGCGACATCGGGTACGGCTCCGTGCGGCTGGACGATGCCCTCGCCTTCACCCGGCCCGGCGCGCCGGGGCTGATCGCTCACGAGATGGTGCACACCCTCGGGATCGGCCACACCTGCTCGTGGAACTCGGTGGTGGCGGACGTCAGCCGCTGTCCCGAGCGGCGCGCTCCATCCGCCACGCCAGAGGATGTGGCGTACATCCAGGTCCACCTCACGATGGGCGCCCTGCAGCGCGCCCACGGCGCCCGCTGGGGCCTCGATGCAGCCCTCCGCGGCGAGGAAGAGGTGGAGAACTCGCCGAAGCCGAACACCACCCTCGCACGCTCGGCCGCGCAGTAGCGGCGCGTTCCCGGCCTGCCGCTCCGCGCGCCACGTTACCTACTCGAAGCTTCCTACATCGCCTCGCACCACGCGAGCACCTCGGCGAAGCGGCGGTCCTCCAGGGCGGCGAAGAGGGGGTTGCGGGTCAGCTTTGCCTGCGTGAGCGCCGGGGTGGAGAGGCCGCACAGGAAGCGCGCCCGCCGCCGCGGGGTGCCGAGCGCGACCGGGTGCTTGGCGCACAGCGCGCGAAAGGCGCCGGCGTCGATGGCGCGCTCCACCGGCGGGTGCGGCGGAAGCGCGGGGAAGCGGGTGGGTGTCCTCGTCGAGCACCATGTGCAGTGGCCGCACGGCGCCGCGCGCACCTCGCCGAAGTACTCCAGGAGCACGTTGGTCTGGCACCCGTCGCGCTCCACCAGCTCCACCACCTGTCCGATCCGCTCAACTTCTCCCACCTCGCGCTGGACGAAGCGCGCCTCCAGCTCGCCCGTCAGCGCCTCCACGTCCAGCCGCGGGACGAGCTTGGAGTAGCGCTGGCGCAGGTCGGTCACTTGCAGCTCCGCCAAGCCCTGCTCCGACAGGTACTCCAGCGCGCGCACCACGCGGCCGCGGTCGATGGAGCCCAGCACCGGCTCGTCGGGCTCGATGGTGTAGAGGGTGCGCCCGAACTTCGCCTGCCCGAAAAGAGCGCCGATGAACCGCGCGCGCTCCCCCGAAAAGCGCCCGACGACCTCCGGAAGCGGCGCAAGGAGCTTGGCCTTGTAGCCGGCGTAAAAGGGCGTGCCCTGGCGGATCATCCCCAGGAGCTCCAGGTAGGTGAGCGCCGTGCGCAGGACGAGCTGCCGCAGGTCGTGCTGGTTGGCCAGCTTGAGCTGGGCGATCTCAAAGGTGGCGGGCTCCGCGTCGATCCAGCGGAGGAGGCCGCGGATCGACTCGCGGTCCGGCGTGTCGCCGTACGCGAAGTTCTCCAGCGTCGCTACGTCCTCCATGCTCCCCAGCACCTCGACGGTGGAGTCCAGCCCGTCGCGCCCCGCCCGGCCGATCTCCTGGCTGTAGCTCTCCAGCCCCTTCGGCAGGTTGTAGTGGTAGACGTAGCGCACGTCCGCCTTGTCGATCCCCATCCCGAAGGCGATGGTCGCCACCACGGTGGCGCGGTCGGAGCCCTTCCACCACTCCTGCACCTCGGAGCGGAGCTCGGTATCCATGCCGGCATGGTAGGCACGCGCGGGGATGCCGGCCTCGGCAAGCACCTCGGCGACGCTCTCGGCGGTCTTCTGGAGCGTCACGTACACGATCCCGGGGCCCGGCGCGCGCGAGCGGATGCGCTCCACCAGCACGCGGTCCCGCCCAGACGACGCCACCGGGTGCGTGGAGAGGAAGAGGTTGGGCCGGTGGAAGCCGGTGACCACCGCACCGGCGGGGGCGATCCCGAAGCTGTCGCAGATGTCCTGCACGACGGCGGGTGTCGCGGTGGCTGTGAGCGCCAGGATCCGCTCCACGCCCAGGGTGCGCGCGGTCTCCGCGAGCTTCAGGTAGTCCGGCCGGAAGTTGTGCCCCCACTGCGAGATGCAGTGCGCCTCGTCGACGGCGAAGAGCGAGATCCGCAGGCGCCCGAGCTGCTCCAGGAAGCGCTCGTTGTTGAACCGCTCCGGCGCCACGTAAAGCAGCTTCAGCGTCCCCCCGCGCAGCCCGCGCTCCACCGACGCGACCTCCTGGCGCTCCAGCGAGCTGTCCAGCCGCGCCGCCTCGATCCCGCGCGAGCGCAGGTAGTCGATCTGGTCCTTCATCAGCGCTATCAGCGGCGAGATCACCACCGTCACCCCATCCAGAAGAAGCGCCGGGAGCTGATAGCAGAGCGACTTTCCCCCGCCCGTGGGAAAGACGGCCAGCGCCCCGCCGTGCTCGAAGAGCGCCTCGATGACCTGGCGCTGCCCCGCCCTGAACTCCGGGAGCCCGAATCGCTCGCGGAGGAGCGCCTCGGCGGCCTCCATCGCACTCGGTGTATCGATCGTCGCCATCGCGTGTGTGCTCTCGTGTCGTGTGACGGGAGGTGTCTTTTGCGCAACCCAACATCGTTGCGACGCACCCGGCGCACAATCGCAACGTTCCGCCAGCCGCCGCACGCGCTGCGCGGCAGCAGGCGCGCGGAGATCGGCAGCGCTCCTTTGCGCAAAGACCCGGCTCCGCGACGGCGGAACCGGGCCTTGTTGGTCAGCAGCATCGAACCCTGACACCGCGCTCAGGGGTCTGTGCAGTCCCGTTTGTAGCCGCAGTTGGGGCAGACAATCTTGCAGTTGTGGTCGTACATCTCCACCCCGCAGATGTCGCAGAAGTGCTGCGTGGGCACCTCGATCTTGCGAAGGGGCGCAGGTTCCGGCGGGGGAGCGGCGGGCTCGGCGGCTTTGTGCGCGTTGATGCGCGCGCACCAGCTCGGGTCGAAGTGCGCCATCAGCACCCCGCGTTCGGCACTTCGACGTACCCAATGCGCGTCACGGGCGCCGGGATCGCCGCGCCGTCCTCGCGAAGCGCGTCCAGGTGGAATTCGATGGCCTCCCGGATCAGCTCGCGCACCTCTGCCTCGCTCTCCGCGACGGCGGCGCACCCGGGAAGGTCGGGGGCGTACGCGCCGAAACCGGTCGGGCTCGGTTCGATGACCACGGCGTACCTCATCGTGCCGCTCCCGTTGGCGTGAACGCTACTCCCTCGCCGCCCGCTCCACTACCCAGATGGTGGGGTCGAGCTGGTCCACCTCTTCCTGCCTGCCATCGTCCCAGCGGACCACGGCCCACAGGGCGAACCCCTCCACGATCCAGCCCATGACGCCGGCCACGTGCTGCACCGCGTCGCCCGTGTTGTAGAAGTGCCGCGACTCCAGTTGTGCGCTCACCGAACCGCTCCCCGCCTTCCGCTGTGGATCTCCCCCGGGCGCATCCACGGGCGGACGCGCGCGCGGCGGGTAACTTGACGCCGCGGGCGGGTCCGGGGCAACTTCCCCGCCCGCTTTCGCCGAGTCCCGAACCGTGCAGCGCGTGCCGTCCCAGGAAGATCCCGTCATCGAGTCCGCGCGTCTCGTCATCCGCCCGCTGGGGCTGGACGACGCGCCGCGCCTGCAGGCCGTCTTCGACGCTACCCCGGACTACTTCGCCATCGTTGCCGAGCTAGAGCGTGCGACCCCGGAGAGCGCCGCGCACGAGATCCGCGAGGCCGCCGCGCGCCCCGGCCGCGAGGTCGCGCTGATCTCGCTGGCCGACGGCACCGATGCCGGCGCGCTCGGCTGGTGGGCCGCGCATCCCGAGCCGGACGTGGCGCTGCTGGGGATGATCCTGGTCGTCCCCGCGCACCGGGGCACGGGCGTGGCACGCGAGGCGCTGGCCGCGCTGGAAGCCCGGCTCGCCGCGAGTGGCATCCGCCACCTGCGCACCGCGTTCCAGCGCCGGCGCCGCGCCATCCATCCCGTGGTGAAGGCGCTGGGGTTCAGCGAGATGAGCATCCGCGAGCACACCAAGCTGGGGCTGGCGGGCGCGAGCATCTCGCTCTGGGAGAAGGGCATCGGGGATTTTCCTCACACAGAGACAGAGAGATAACCCGCAAGGAACAACAAAAAGGTTTTCTCCGTGCCCTTTCCGTAACCCTCTGCGCCTCTGTGTGAAATTGCTTTTCAGCCGGATACGGGACGATGCCTGAGCCGATCATCGCGACCACCTTTCCGCTTCCGGACGAGGCGCTGGCGTTGCTGCGCGAGGTGGGGACCGTCGCCGGGCCGGATGGATGGCGTGATGCGCTTGGCGAGGCGCAGGCGCTCCTCTGCCTGCTGACGGACCGCGTGGATGCGGCTCTGCTGGAGCGGGCGCCACGGCTGCGCGTGGTGGCGAACGCGGTGGTCGGGTACGAGCACGTGGACGTGGCGGCGTGCCGCGCGCGCGGGATCGTCGTCACCAACACTCCCGACGTCCTCACCGGCGCGACGGCGGACCTGGCCTGGGCGCTGATCCTGGCGGCCGTGCGGCGGCTTCCGCAGGCGGAGCGCTCGCTGCGCGCGGGGGAGTTCGCCGGGTGGGGGTTCTGGGACTACCTCGGCGGCGATCTCGAAGGAAGGACGCTGGGGATCTTTGGGATGGGGCGCATCGGGAAGGCGGTCGCGCGGCGGGCGGGGGGCTTCGGAATGCACGTGGTCTACCACTCCCGCACCCCGCTTTCCCCCGATGACGAAGAGACGCTGCGGGCGGAGCGCGTGGAGTTCGACGACCTCCTGGCCCGCAGCGACGTCCTGTCGCTCCACGCGCCGCTCACCCCCGAGACGCGCCACGCCTTCAGCCGCGATGCACTCCGCCGGATGCGCCCGGGGAGCGTCCTCATTAACACTGCCCGCGGCGCGCTGGTGGACGAAGCCGCCCTGGTCGACGCTCTCCGCGATGGTCCGATCTCCGCGGCGGGACTCGACGTGTACGAGCACGAGCCCGCCGTGCACCCGGGCCTGCTGGAGCTCCCGAACGTCATCCTCCTCCCCCACATCGGCTCCGCCACGCGCGGCACCCGCACGGAGATGGCGATGCTCGCCGCGCGCAACGTGCACGCGGTGCTGGGCGGGCGGCAGGCGCTGACGCCGGTGAGGGGGTGAAAGTGCGTTAGTGCGTTAGTGCGTTAGTGCGCGAGAGATCAAGGCTCACCTGAGCTGCTGGGCCAGTCCGATGATGATGCCCTCAGGGCCGCGCACGAAGCAGAGCCGGTAGACGTCCTTGTACTGCGCGATCTCGCCGACGAGCTCGGCGCCGTGGGGGCGCAGGCGGGCGACGGTGCCGTCCACGTCGTCCACGGCGAACATGATGCGGCGTATGCCCAACGCGTTCGACGGCGCGTTTGCCGGCTCGGTTTTGACCGCCGGCGGGGTGTGGAACTTCGTCAGCTCCACGCGGCCGTGGCCGTCCGGGGTCTTCAGCATGGCGATGTCGGCACAGACGCCCTCGAGCCCCACGGTCTGGTCTACCCAGGGCCCCTCGACCGTCGTCTCGCCTTCCAGCTCCATGCCGAGCTCGGCGAAGAAGGCTTTGGCGGCCTCGATGTCCTCGACGACGATGAGAACGTTGTCCATCCGCTTGATCGTCATATCATCGTGGAAAGATGGGGGCGGAGCCGCACGACGGCTGGCGGGCATGGCGCGCCAACGTAGGCACCTGCGCCGCCGATTGTCCAGGGCTCCGGCGCCCCTTCCCGCCGACTAACGACCAGATCCGGCCATGCCCCTGCGCGATGACGCCCGCCGCATCCTCGACGCCGCGATAGACGCGGTGGATCCGCGCGCGGCCGTGCTCCGTGCGGTGCGGCGTGAGGGCGGTGCGCTGGCGGTGGGCGGACAGCGGGTGGAGCTGGGGGATGTGGAGCGGGTGCTGATCGTCGGCGCGGGGAAGGCGGCGGCGGGGATGGCGCGCGGGGCGCTGGAAGTGCTCGGGGATCGCGTGGCGGGGGGATGCGTCACGGTGCCGCACGGCGGGGGCGTGGAGCTGCCGGGGATCGAGGTGTGGGAAGCCGCGCACCCGGTGCCGGACACGCACGGCCTCGCCGGCGCGGTGGCGGCGCTCGAGGTGGCGCGCTCGGCGGGGGAGCGCGACCTGGTGCTCTGCTTGCTCTCCGGCGGGGCGTCGGCGCTCTGGCCGTGCCCGCCTGCCGCGGTGGGGCTCACGGACGTTCGCGAGGTGACGGCGGCCCTCCTGCGCGCCGGGGCCGAGATCGGCGAGATGAACGCCGTACGCAAGCACCTGTCGCGCATCGCGGGGGGCGGGCTGGCGCGCGCGGCCGCACCGGCGCGGCTGGTGACGCTCGCGATCTCGGACGTGGTGGGTTCGCCGCTGGACGTGATCGGCTCCGGGCCCGGCGTGCCCGACACCACCACGTTCGCGCAGGCGGTGGCGGTGCTGCGGAAGTACGGCGTGAGGACGCCCGCTGCCGTCATGGCCCACCTCCAGGCCGGCGCCGCCGGTGTGGTGCCGGAGACGCCGAAGCCCGGCGACCCCGCGTTCCGCCGCTCGTCCGCGCATGTGGTGGCGTCGGTGGGCGATGCGCTCGCCGGAGCGGCGCGCGCGGCGGAGGCGATGGGCTACCGCGCGGAGATCGTGGCGGACAACCTGGCGGGAGAGGCCCGCGACGCCGCCCGCGACATCGCCGCGCTCGCACGACGGCGGCGCGGGGAGCACGACGGCCCGCTCGCGCTCCTTTTCGGCGGCGAGACGACGGTGACGGTGCGCGGGAAGGGGCGAGGCGGGCGCAACCAGGAGCTCGCCCTCGCGCTGGCGCTGGAGATCGCCGATGAACACGGGACCGTGGCCGCCACGCTGGGCACGGATGGAGTGGACGGGCCCACCTCCGCCGCCGGCGCCATGGTGGACTCCGGGACGGTGGCGCGCGCAAGGGAGCGCGGCGAGGATGCGCGCGCCGCGCTCGACCGCAACGACAGCCACACCTTCTTCCGCGCCACCGGCGAGCTGGTGGTCACCGGCCCCACCGGCACCAACGTGGGCGACGTGGTGCTGGTGCTACTCGGCGAAGGCGGCGCCTGATACGCTGTCCGCGAGCGGCTCCTCCCAGGTGGCGGGGTCCAGCTCCAGCGTCGGCCCGCCCTCCACCGCGGCGACGCCCATCTTCAGAAAGAACGCCTCCGCCCCCCGCTCCGGCACCAGGCGCAGCGCGGCGGCGCGGGCCCGGCGCACGCGGCGCACCGCGTCCGTGAACATCCACCGGCCGCGCCCCCGCCCCGTCCACTCCGCAGCGACCCAGAGGTGGCGCAGCGTCCACCGCTCCCCTTCGTCCTCCAGCGCGTAAAATCCTACGAGCCGCGTCCCCTCCGATGCGGTGAATACGGGATGCGAAGCCACGTACTCCGAGGTCACCGCGGCGGCATGGGCGCGCGCCAGAACGGCCAGGCGCGGCGCATCGTCCGGGTGGGCGCGGCGGATGATGAGCGACACGGCTACGGCAGGTTCCTTACGAGGAGGTCGAGCACCCCCTCGGGGTTGTCGGTGTTGATCCAGTGCCCGCCCTCCAGCCGGTGGAGGAAGACGCGCCCGGTGGCCGCCCCCGCCGCCTCCACGCGCGCCGCGGCGGACTCTTCCAGCGTGTTGGACTCGCTGGCCTTCACGAAGTGCAGCTCCACCCCCTGCGGCGGGCGCGCCACCGTCTCCCACAGGTCGGTGCGGAAGAAGTCGCGCAGCATCTCCTCCATCACGTCGAAGTCCAGGCGCCAGCGGTAGCGTCCCTCGTGCGGCTCCAGGTTGATGGCCATCCACGCGCCCAGCCCCTCGTCGTACCCCTTCGCCATCAGCCCCTGCACCGCCTCCGCGCGCGACGCGAACTCGGGCGGCAAGGAGCGGATCGCCTCGATCATCCGCCACGCGCTCCCCTCCGGCGCGCGCACGGCGGGCGTGGAGTCCATGATCCACACCTGCCGCAGCCCGGCCGGCGCGGTGCCCGCGTAGGTGAGCGCCACCTTGCCGCCGAACGAGTGCCCCATAACCGCCGCCACCTCGCCCTGCAGGTGCCCGGCGAGCGCGGCCACGTCGCCGGCGCTGGCGGCCACGGTGTGGGGCCCCGCGAAGCCGCGTGAGGCGCCGTGCATGCGCAGGTCGGTGAGCACCGCGCCCCACTCCGGCCGCCGCTCCACCAGCCGCCGCGCGATCGTCCCCCAGTTGCGCCCCGAGCCGTAGATGCCGTGCAGCACCAGGAGCCACCGCTCGGGCGTGCGGCCGGGGGCGTGGACGTGGGTGTGGCTGAGGATGGGGTCGCTCGGCATCGTTCGTCGCGGGGCTGGTTTCGGGATGCCCCGAAGCTACCCTTCCCCCCGCGGCGGGACAATGGCCGCGCGAGCTTACGCGCGCCGTGGCGCTCTCTCACCCTTAGACCCGCTCGTGTGCCCCAAGGCCGTCCGCGATCTCCTTCATGAGGAACCACTCGGATTCCGTAAACGAGGCACTCTCGTAGACGACCGGGATCCCGAACCTCCCCTCCGGCCGCTCCTTGAATCCCCATTTTTCCTTCTGCGCGAACAACTCCGTTCCACGTAGCAGCATGAGCGGAAAGGCAACAATGTTGGAGCAGCCGTTGTCCTGGAGAAAAAGGACGCTCTCCGCGAATGACTGCACGGTCTGACCTGGAAGGCCATAAATCAGACTCACCTCGTACGGCACCTTTCCACGGTCCAAAGCGCGCATCGCGTCCTGAATCTTGTCAGGAGCGTTTACCCGGTTGACCGCCTTCCCCTCGGAACCGTTCGCCGTCTGCAATCCGAATTCGAGACGCGCATTCAGCTTCCCAGCCAATTCCACGAAGCGTTCCCCCTCCCCATTGCGGATCAGCTCGAACCGGCTCTGGAAGGTGACATCCGCGCGGAAGTCGCGGGCGACCATGTGATCGAGCAAGTCCAAGTACTCGCTCCCCTGGTTGAACACCGGGTCGAGGAAGTTCACCTTCCGAACTCCGCGCGCGGAGAGCCAATCCAGCTCTTCACGGACTCGCTCCTGCGGGCGCTTGTGAACCCGGTTCCCCTTCAGGTCTCGGTGAGCGCAGAACGAGCATCGAAACGGGCAGCCGCGGCGGGTTTCCATACGCACTCGCTCCTGCCCCGGAGCAACGTCCAGCGCTCCGGACAGGTACGGGGATATGAGCGCATCGAAGTCAACGGCATCCGCAACAAACGCGGGCCGCTCCGGCGGAGCATCAACGATGGCCCGATGCAGCGCCGCCTCAGCGTACCCGGTGACGAAGATATCGGCATCGGGATACAGCACGGGCAGATCATCCTGCGCCGCATAGGTGATCTGAGGACCGCCGAGGATCAGCGTCCCCCCGAATCCTGAGCGGCGCAGCATCCGGAGCAGCCCGCCTGTGACTCGCTCGGACCACACGTAGCAAGCCACCGCGATCGCATCGAAGGCGCCCGGTTCACGATCCTGCACCGCAGCCTCTACCGCGCCAATCTCCGAGTCTCGCTCCTCCTCGAGCAAGTTGATCCCCAGGTGCTCCACCGTAAACGTATCACCGTACTCCGGCGCGCTTCGCAGATATGCCAGGAGCGATGCCGTGGACAAAGGAGTCGCCGGTTCCCCCGGCCGGATCAGGTCCAGAGAGATGATGAGGGTTTTGCGCATAGTAGGCTCCGGTGAGCGCGCTGCCAGTATGACAGCATCGACACTCTGAGCATACGAGTCGTCCCGTCATTCGTTTCACGCCTCCCGCTGCGCGATTACCCCGTCCCGCCCGTTCGGATCAGCGATGTCACACCGGACACGAAAGAACAACCAAGCCACCTCACTTCGCGGATCTGGTAAGTCCCGCGAAGTTGCTGTTCTCTCTGCGTCTCCGCGCCTCCGCGTGAGCCCCGCTGTTCAACAACCTGGCCGCCGCTACGACTCGGGCGGCACGTACATCCGCCCGGCTTGCGAGGCCTCCCAGATCTCGCGCCGGTACTCATCCTTTTCGAAGTACTTGGGATCCGCCTTCGCCGCCATCTCGAACGCGGCGGCGGACTCGCGGAAGTTGCCGCGCAGGTGCTCGATGTGCCCAACCTCGGCCCAGACGTACGCCTGTGGATCGAGCGCGGCGGCCTTGCGATACGACTCCACCGCCCCGCCCAGGTCGCTCCGCGCCTTGTACGCCCGCGCGCGCGCCAGGTGGTTCGCGGGGTCGCTGGGGTCCAGGCGCACCGCTTCGTCCAGCTCCATCTCGGCTTCGTCCAGCCGGTTGAGGTAGAGGAGCACCGCGCCGAGTTCGGCGTGCGCGTTGGCGCGGCGCGGGGCCAGCCGGATCACTCTGCGGTACTCGGGCTCGGCCGCGGCGTATCGCCCCTGGCGGGCGTGCACCCAGGCGAGGTTGTGGCGCGCGTCCACGTGCGCCGAGTCCAGGGCGATCGCCATGCGCAGGTGCGGAACCGCCTCCTCGAACTCCTCCTTCTGCATGAGCGCCCACCCCAGCGAGTTGCGCAGATTGGCGTCGCGCGGGTTGAGGCGCACCGCCGCCTCGAGCGCCGGACGCGCTTCGTCCCACCTCTCCTCGTCCACCAGCGCCCTCGCGTAATCGCGCGCTGCGACCGAATCCTGGGGGTTCAGGGTGGCGGCCGCGCGCAGCTTCCCCACCTCGGCCGACTGCTCCGCGGCGGTAGAGGGCGCGTCGTCCGGATCCGCGACGACCGCGATGCCTGCGACGAGCACCACCCCCGCGCCGCCCGCCATCAGCAGGTTGCGCGGCGAGTACCACGCGGGCGCGGACCACCCCACGGAGAGGGGCGCGGCGGCGGCGGGTGGTGCGCCCTCCCGGCGGTAGACCTCGGCCCCGGCGAGGCTGCGCAGCCGCCCGCGCAGCGAGTGGGCACCGTCCACGGGGACGATCAGGTCCAGCGGCTCGGGGAGCTGGACGCGGGGAAGAAGTCGCTGGCACACCTCCAGCGCCCGGTTCCCGGAGCTGTGCCGGTACCACGGGGTGCCCATCTCCAGCGCGAGCACCACCGCCGGCGCCTCGCCCTCCTCGCGCACCTTCTTCTGCACCAGGTACGCGCGGCGGATCTCTGGGAACTCGCGCAGCGCGGCCACGAGCTCGTCGCGCGCGGAGGGCGGAAGCCGGTACGGGCGCAGCGCGTCGCGCCGCGAGAGCGTGGTGCGCTCCTGCAGCGCACGCAGCGCCGCCTCGCGCAGACGGGGGCGGCGCTCGCGGCAGCGCTGAAGGTCTCGGGGCCACCCCACGCGGGCGTAGTACTGCTCCAGCGCCTCGTTGGCGTGGATGGCCAGCGCCGTGTCGCGGCGGCTCTCCGCTTCCAGCAGCCGCACGGCCTCGTCGTGCGCGGCGTGGTCCTCCTGCTGCAGGAGGAGGGCGCCCAGGAGCACGCGCGCCTCGGTGCGGTCCTGCACGCGGCGAAGGAGGGGGATGGCGGTCTCCGGCGGCTCACAGTGCGCGGCCCAGCGCGCGTGCGCCCACGTCGCATCCGCGGCGGGATGCGCGGCATCGGTCCAGACGCGGGCATCCGCGTGGCACTGCCGCCAGAGGTGTCCGGCGGTCTCCGCCCACGCCGCGCCCACCTCGGAAGCCAGCGTCGGGGCGGCCGGGCCCAGGAACGCCGCCGCGGCGGACTCGCCCGTTGCCGCCGCAAGGGCGCGCTCCGCCTCCGCCGGGTCCGCGCCGAGCGCCTCCAGGCGGTCCGCCAGGCTGGGATGGCTGTGGCTGTCCAGCGTGCGGTCGCGCAGCGCCGCGCGCACTCCGCGCTCCACCTCCGCCGGGGCGAGCGGCTCGCGCACCACGTCCAGCACGCCGAGGAAGTCGTCCGCGGCGGGCGCGGGCCGCTCCAGCGAACCGCGGAAGACGGACGGCCACACCACCCGCTCCAGCCGCACCGTCCACAGCGTGAGCCGCAGAAGGGCGCGCGCCGCCACCTCCACGCCGGACACGCGCGCGCCGAGGTGGTCGCTCTCGAACTCGTGGCCCCGGCTCGCCTCCTGGGTCCGTGCCTCCAGCCGGGGCGTGTACCAGCGGAAGAAGGGGGCGAAGAGAAAGGAGGCCCAGCGGAACGAGTGCGTGAAGCCCGTCACCAGCACCTGCCACGTCACCTCCGCGCGCGCAAGGAGGCGGCGCGAGCGGCTGTGCTGGCGCGAAAGGTGGGCGAGCTCGTGCGCCAGGATCGCCCGCAGCTCGTCTTCAGGAAGCGCGTACAGCAGGGGAAGGCCCAGCAGGAGGTAGCGCTGGGTCCATCCCACCGTCCCGAAGCGCGGGCGCTCCATCACACCCGCGTTCAGCTCGTGCGTCAGGAACACGCCGTCCAGCCCGGGCGCGCGCATCTCCCCGCGTGCGCGGTCGATCGCGCGGAAGAGCTCGGGGCACTCCTCGCGGGTCACCAGCCTTCCGGCGGGAGGCGCGAACCCCACCACGAGCGCGATGACGAGGTAGAAGACCAGCCCGCCCAGCGCGTACCACCCGATCGCGCCCAGCCCGAGCCTCGCCAGAATGACGACCGCGCCGCAGAGCACGGCGAGCACGGCCGCCACGTAAACGTAGCCGAGCGCCGCGAAGAGCAGCGCCCTGCGCAGGCGAAGCCTGGAGGCTGCCGCGTGTCGGTCTGGAAGCATCGGATCGGATGGACGGTGGAGGGTGCCCCCTCGGAATGTGCCGCTCTGAGGCCGCTCCGTCCAGCGTCCGCACGGCGGGGGGTCAGATGACCAATGTGGCGCCGAGGTGATACGGGTACGTTGCACCCACGATCTCGCCGCCTGAAACACCGCACGGGGCGCGACGTAGATGGCCGCAGGCGGTGCAGCGCCCGCGGTCGCGACGGGAGGGATGGAGGAAGCGCCCCCCGCGGCCCGCAACGACAGACCCGGACCCGACCATGACCTCTCTTCTTCGCCTGACCTCGACCGCGCTGATCCTGGGCGCTTCCGCCATCGCCGCTCCCGCCCGCGCGCAGGGGCCCATGGAGCTGGTCGTCAACATCCCCGCCGGCCGGCTGGACGTGATGCAGGGCGGCGAGCGCGTCCGCTCGTACCCGGTGTCGGTGGGCCGCGCGCGCTACGCCACCCCCACGGGCGCCACGGGGCTGCGGCGGATGGTGTGGAACCCGAGCTGGACGCCCCCGCCGGGCGCCGCCTGGGCGCGCAACGAGAAGAAGGCCGGTCCGGGCTGGTCGAATCCGATGGGGCGGGTCAAGATCCACCTCTTCGGCGACTATTACGTGCACGGCACGCCCGCCGGCAACGAGCGGTACCTGGGGAGCCCCGCGTCGCACGGCTGCATCCGCATGCGCAACGCGGACGTGATGGAGCTGGCCCGGATGATCCTGCGCGAGGACGGCTCGGCCATCTCCGACAGCACGGTGGAGCACCTGGCCCGCACGCCGCGCGCGACCCGTGAAGTCGCGCTCTCGGGCCGGGTGCGCGCCCGGATCGAGTACCGCCTGACCGAGGTGGCCGCCGACTCGGTGACCATCCTCCCGGACGTGTACGCGCGGGCCGGCGGTGCCTACGCCACGCGCGTGGGCGACGAGCTGCGCCTGGCCGGCGCCGACCCCGCGCCGGTGCTGGCACGCCTCGGCGCCTCGCGCCCGGCGACGGCGCTCCGCATGGCGCGCACCGATGAGGCCGTCCTGCCGGACCGCACCGCCACGGTCGCCCTCGCTTCGACGGACGGCGCTTCGCAGCCCCGCTAACAGCAGGTCTCACGCGGAGGCGCGGAGACGCAGAGAGAGGCGCTGAGTTCTCTCCCGCGTCTCCGCGCCTCCGCGTGAGGCCATCTTTTTTTCACTTCTCCAGGTCTTTTTCTTCCGCGACGAGCTCGGGGCGGCGGTAGCGGAAGTAGCGGACGGCGCTCAGGCCGAGGCCGCAGAACGATGCCCAGGCCAGGCCGGTGGCGTAGCCGCCCAGCACGTCGGAGGGCCAGTGCACGCCCAGGTACATCCGCGACCAGCCGACCAGCGCCACGATCGTCGCCGCCACGCCGACGGTGAACCAGCGCAGGCCCCGCTGCGGAAGAAGGCGCGCCACGAGGTACGCCAGCGTCGCGTAGCCCACCATCGCCGTGATGGAGTGGCCGGAGGGAAAGGAGGCCTGGAAGGCGTGCGGCGTGCGCCACGGAAAGAGGTTGGGGCGCGCCCGGTTGAAGAACGCCTTCAGGATGCTGCTCAGGATCCAGGACCCGCTCAGCGCCACCCAGAGCAGCACGGCGGAGTAGCGGTGGCGGCTCCCCCACAGGTACACGCTCGCCACCGCCACCACGATCCCCACCACAAGCCCCGAACCCAGCGCCGTCACGTTCATAGCGAAGTCGTCCAGCCGCGGGCTCGCCTGCTTGTTGAGCGAGAGGAGGATGGCGCGGTCCAACGCTTCCGTCTCGCCGTCGCTCACGGCGTCGGCGATGGCGGCGAAGGCGGCCACGCCGGCCAGCATCACCGCCATGGCCAGCAGGAAAAAGGCGCCGATCGCGGTGTAGAATCCGCCCACCCACCGGCCGATGCCGCTCAGGAGAGGGCGGAGGGGGCCCCGCTCGGGATGCTCGTGTGCGTGCCTGGGCGTGTTCATGGCCGCAGCCGCGGCGCAGAAACCGTTCCGCGCCCTTGCGCCGCACGGAGGCCCACGGTACGCTCCCGCCCATGATCCGCTTCACCGACGTGGTAAAGGAATTCGCCGGGCCGCTGGCGCGCGCGCGCGGCGGCGCCGTGCGCGCCCTGGACGGCGTGACGCTGGACGTGCCCCCCGGCACCGCGCTGGGAATCGTGGGTCCCAACGGCGCCGGCAAGAGCACGCTGATCCGCCTCCTCCTCGGCTACATCCGCCCCACCCGCGGCCGGGTGGAGGTGCACGGGATGGCGCCGCGCGGCTACGTGGAGAAGCACGGCGTGGCCTACGTCTCCGAGCTGGTGGCGATCCCCCCGTCGTGGACCACGCGCGGCGCGCTGGACGCCTACGCCGCCCTCGCCGAGGTGGACCACGCCCGCGCCCGCGTGGACGAGGTGATGGAGCGGATGGAGATCGCGGCGGTGGCGAATCGAAGGGTGGGCTACCTGTCCAAGGGCAACCTGCAGCGCCTGGCGATGGCACAGGCACTCCTCGCCCCGCGCGGCGTGATGGTGCTGGACGAGCCCACCAGCGGGCTGGACCCGGAGTGGATCTCGCGGCTGCGCAGCGTGCTGGCCGAGTGGCGCGCCGAAGACCCCGCGCGCACCCTGCTGATCGCGTCGCACAACCTGGACGAGCTGGAGCGCACCGCCGACCTCGTGGCCGTGCTGGAGAGCGGGCGCGTGCGCGAGCTGCTGGACCTGCGCGCCGCCGAGGGCATCAACCCGCCCTACCGGCTGGAGGTGGAAGACACCCCGGGCGCGGTGAAGGCGGTGCACGAGGTCTTTCCCGGCGCGCTGGAGGAGGAGGGCGCGCCATGGGCCTTTCGCGTGGACCCCGCCTCGCCTCGCGAGATCAGCGAGCGGCTGGCGGCACTGCTGGCGCGCGGGGTGGTGGTGCGCGCGGTGGCGCCGCAGCGGCTGCGCCTGGAAGAGCGCGTGCGCGGAGTGGCGCGATGATCCCCATCCTCCTGCGGCAGCTTCGCTGGCGGATCGCGGCGCTCGCGCTGGCCGGCTTCCTCTTCTACCTGGGTGATCCCGCGCTCCACGAGCACGTCACCGAGACGCCCGGCGACGTGGCCGAGCTGCTGGAGCCGTTCGGCATCTCCTTCACCATCGCCAACCTGGCGACGGTGGGGATGGTGGCGATGCTGGCCGGCTTCATCGCCACCGACCGGCGGCGCGGCTACTACCGCCTCGCGTTTTCGCACCCCACACGGCCGCTCGCCTTCTACGGCCTGCGCTGGCTCCTCTCGCTGGCGCTGGCGATGCTGGCCGCCGCCTTCTTCTGGCTCTTCGCGCAGCTCGCCGCGTGGGGAAAGGTCCAGGTGCACCCCGGGTTCCTCCTCCAGGCGCTCCTGCTGGCGGTGGTGTACGGCGGCCTCATGGCCTTCTTCTCCGCCCTGGTGCCGCGCGGCGACGGCATCCTGGCGGTGATCCTCTTCTTCCTCACCGACTTCTGGCTGTCGCTGGTGCAGGCGTCGCCGATCCTTCCCTTCACCCCCGGCGTGCGCGCGGCGATCTCCTTCGTCCTCCCTCCGCACTCCGCCGTGAGCGACGTCTACAACGCGCTCCTTTCCGGCGGCATCGCCTGGGGCGCGGCGGCGTACGCGCTCGGCTACGGCCTCTTTTGGCTGGTCCTGGCTGGCCTCCTGGTGAAGTACCGCGAGTGGCCCTGACCGGCGAAAAGCATCACACAGAGGGCACAGAGGGAACGGAAAAGCCACAGAGAAAACCTTTTTGCGGTTCTCTCTGTGGCCTCTGTGTCTCTGTGTGAGCCATGCAGTTGCGTCTCTCTCACCCCGCCAGGAGGGGCGCTCCCGACGAGCCGCGATCCAGCAGGCTGGGCACCTTGACCCCGCGCCTGGCCAGCTGCAGCCGCCGCACGGCGATGGCGACCATCACGGAGGTGGGGACGACACGGTACGCGCTCATCATCCACGGAGCCGGCGTCCAGACGCGCTTGTCGTCTATCATGCTCATCGCCGCGTACCACACGATGTTGAGCGCGACCATGGTGGCGAACACCGCGAGCGCGCCCCACAGGTGCCGGTCCACGCGCCCGCTCACGAGGGCGACGAACAGCACCACCAGGAGGATCACCAGCTCGAGCGCGTCCAGCAGCGCCACCCGCGTGTAGTGCGTGCTGGCCAGGATGGAGCCCTCGTGGTAGCCGAGCAGCGCTCCCACCAGCAGCCCGCAGGCCAGCGCCACCACGATGCCACCCCACGCGCGCGGCCCCGGAAGCGTACCCCGCCGCGCCATCCACACCGCGACTCCGCTGAACGCCAGCCACAGAAAGGTGCGGCTGTGGTTGAACGCGGGCACGTAGCGCAGGTAGGTGGCCATGGTCGCGGATGACATGCCCGCGGCCATGGCCAGCGATCCCCACAGGTTCTGCGTCGCCTGCAGCGTGCCGTGCGTGACGAACGCGCCGCCTGCCAGCTTCCAGAACACCTGGTGGAACGGCTTCTGGAAGGCCGCCCGCCCGGCGATCACCAGCGAGAGCACGC
The DNA here is from genome assembly GCA_036387335.1 of Longimicrobium sp. Classification (NCBI taxonomy): domain Bacteria; kingdom Pseudomonadati; phylum Gemmatimonadota; class Longimicrobiia; order Longimicrobiales; family Longimicrobiaceae; genus Longimicrobium; species Longimicrobium sp. The sequence goes on along the minus strand of DASVTZ010000217.1, from coordinate 24,576 downwards.
CGAACGAGAGGAGCAGCGCCGTCACCAGCAGCTGCAGGCCCATGCTGACCATGGCGTCCCGAGTCCTTGAAAGAGAGCGCGTCCGCCGGATGTCAGCAGTGCGGCGGGCAGCACTGCGCGGTGTTCGTCACGTCCAGCCAACCGCCGTCGTCGAGCTGCTGCGCGTACACGCCGCCCCCGCCACCGCCCCCGTTGCCGCGGTTCTTGACGTTGATGCGCGAGATCTGGTCGGCGCCGCGGATGGGCGTCACGCGCTGCGGCGGCGATACGGGGGTGCCGCGCTTCTTCATCCCGATCTGGATGCCGGCGATGGGGCCCACGTAGTCCGGCGGACCGATGGGGCCGTCGCTGATCTGCACCTCGATGTCCAGATCCAGGGGGCCGCCCTTGATGCTGATGGTGCTGTCCGGGTCCGGGCCGGCGGGCTCGCACTTGAAGACGCCGGACTGCTGGTAAACCGGGATCTGGGTTCCGTCCGGAGCGTTGAACACCACCCGGCTCGCAAAACCCTTGTAGAAGCGAAAGGTGTAGGTGGACCCGGCGTGCTGGATCGTGCAGGTTTCGTACGTATCGTCGTTCGGACGAGCGGGCGCGGCAGCGGAGTCGATCATGGTACCTCGGCAGCGGGAGGGGTGGGTACAGCGGGCACAACGAAAGTGTTCTGCGTGTACAAAAAAAACAAGCCGGGCCGCAATGATCCGATAAAAGGGCCGGGCACATGGAGTTGCGCGGATTGGCGTTTCTTGCTCGCCCCGCGACCCGGTTCACGGAAGGGCGCAATTGGGACGCGCACGCCCCACACTGCCCCATCTCCGCCCCGGCCCGCGGGATGCGGAGGGGGGTGTGGGCGGCGTATCTTGTTCGCGACGACGACGTTTTACCCGCTACGGAAGCAGCATGAACCGGTTCCGCTCCACCGCGCCTCTGGGAGTCGCGCTCGCGCTCCTCCTGGGGGGCGCCTGTGCTCCCGCGATGCAGACCCCCTCCGCCGCCGCGCCCTCGGGGGTGAAGCGGCTGCGGGTGGTGCACACCAACGACATCCACGGGCGCATCCTGCCCCAGCCGCCGCGCTCGGGCGAGACGCGCGCCGCGGGCGGGGCCGCCGTGATCGCCGCACACTTCGACAGCGCGGCCGCGCACTTTCCGGGAGCCACCATCTTCCTCTCGGCTGGCGACGACATGCAGGGGACGGCCATCTCCAACCTGAGCTGGGGGCGCGCCACCATCGCGACCTTCAACGCGATGGGGTACGACGTGGCCGCGACGGGGAACCACGAGTTCGACTGGGGGCAGGACACGCTACGCAACCGCATGCGCGAGAGCCGCTTCCCCTGGGTGGCGGCCAACCTGTACCAGGCCTCCACCGGGCGCCGCGCGGAGTGGGTGAAGCCGTACACGATCATCGAGCGGCGGGGGGTCCGTATCGGGGTGGTGGGGATCGCCCTTCCCAACACGCCGGAGATGGTGGTGCCCGGGCGGGTGACGGGGCTGGAGTTCCGCCCCGCGGTTCCCGCCATCGACCAGGCGGTGCGCGAGCTGCGCGCAGCCGGCGTGGACTTCGTGGTGGTCACGATGCACATCGGCGCGGAGTGCCGCTCCCCCGGCGCCGCGCCCGAGGAGGAGTCGCGCGAGTGCGCGGGGGAGATGTTGGACGTGGCGAGCGCCCTCACCGAGCCGGTGGACCTGGTGGTCGGCGGCCACACGCACCTGCGCGTGCTGTCCACGGCCGGCGGCGTCCCCGTCGTCGAGGCGATGTCGTACGGCGCCGCGTACAGCGTCACCGACCTGGAGCGCAGCGGCGGGCGCACGCGCGTGTCGTACCGCGCCGTCCGCACCCCCTACGCCGACGAGGTCACGCCGGACACCGCCGTCGAGCGCGTGGTGCACCAGTGGGAGGCGAACGTGCGCCCCCTCACCGAGCGCGTGGTGCTGACGACGGCGCAGGCGCTCATCAACCAGGGGCGGGAGCGTCCGCTGGGCAACCTGGTGGCGGACGCGGTCCGCCGGGCGGCGGGGGCACAGGCGTCCATCATCAACAACGGCTCCATCCGCCGCGGGCTCCCGGAGGGGCCGGTGAACTACGGGGTGCTCTACGAGATGCAGCCCTTTCAGAACGCCGTGTACCGCGTGGAAGTCACCGGCGCGCAGCTCCGCGGCGCGCTGGAGAACGCCGTCGCCAGCGGACGCCCCACGGCGCACCTCTCGGGGATGACCGTCGCCTACGACTCTGCGGCGCCGCAGGGAAGCCGCATCCGCTCCGTGCGCCTGGACGGCGGCCGCGAGCTGGCCGACGCGGACCGGGTGACGCTGGGCCTCACCGAGTTCATGGCGCAGGGCGGCGAGCGCTACACCTCCCTCGCCGCCGGCCGCCGCACCGCCACCGGCCTGGTGGACCTGAACGTCCTGATCGACTACATGCTCTCCCTTCCGCAACCCGTGCAGCCCCCCGCGATAGGGCGCTGGCGCAACGTGCGGTGAACAATCAGAGCCCGTAGGAGCAGGTCACGTCTCGAGGTGGAGCTGCGGCCCGAACAGCACCCTCTCTCGCCGCACGGGGTTGGTCGCGCAGTCGTTCAGCGTCGCGGCGATGTTCGGCCACAGGAGAGCTCCGTAGCCGTAGTCGTCGGGTCCGCCTTCGGCAAGCCTCAGCGCCGCGGCGCGGAGTATACCGGCGAGCGCACGCCCTGTGTTGGAGCCCCAATCGAACCCGATGCGCCGTCCAAGCTGGAGGAGGAGGGCGGCGAGACCCGTGACCACGGCCGTCGCCTGACTGGTGCCCACCACGCGGGCGTAGGCGCACTCGGGGTCGCCCGGATCGATCCCCACCAGGATTCCGCGGCGTGAGCGGGGCGCGACCACGCCGCCGCGCCCGATCCCGGCAAGGTGAAGCGCCTGGTGGAGGAAGTCCGAGGGCTCGCCGCCAGGCACCACGACGTCCGGTTTGACGAGGCGCGACCTCGTGTCCAGCCCCGGATCCGCGCGCGCCACCCCGCCCCTCATCGAACCGTCCAGGTATAGCGGCCCACGCCCGGAGGCCGGCGCCACCCGGAAGTCGGGCGGCGCCAGGGCACCGACGCACAGCACCTCGGAGAGGTTGCCGGGCCGCACAACCGTGCCCGGCGAAGGCCCGTCGTTTCCGGCGGCGGCCACGCACAGCACCCCATGCTCCGCCGCGTACCTGAACGCCGCGTCGCGCTTGTTCAGCCGGATCGGCCACTTCCACGGCGGCGGACCCGCGGCGAACCCGTGCTCGCCGCCCGAATAGTTGATGATGTCGGCCCCCAGCTCTACCGCGCGTAACACCGCCTGCGCGAGATCGTTGCTGTAGGCCGTCATGCCGCTCCCCACCTTGAGCACGATCAGCTCGGCGCCCGGCGCGATCCCGGCGAACCGCCCCCCAGACGCCTCGCCGCTCCCCGCGATGATGCCGGCCACGTGAGTTCCGTGCCCGTGCACGTCCGCGATCGACGCCGAAAGGCAGCACGACGCGCTGTTCTCCAGATCTACCTTGCCGTGGAGGTCGGGGTGATCCAGGTCGATCCCCGTGTCCAGCACCGCGATCCGTACACCGCCCCCATCCACGCCCGCGCCGCCGCACTGGATGGCCTCGCGCACCCGTTCCATAGGCAGCCATGAAGAAAGGGCGGAACGCCGTCGCATTCCGCCCGAGTAATCCGCCGTTGGCGCGTGAGTCACGCCACGTGCATGACCCTGTCCATCTCGATCTCCTCCACGAACTCCAGCGCCGCGAGCGCTGCGACACCCGACATCGGCATCCAGGCCGCGATGGCGTTCAGCGGGCCCAGCACATGGCGGACGGTTCCACCGTTGTCGTTCACCGCCTGGACGAGCACCTCCAGGGACCCGGCCGCGGCCTGGACGGCGACCGGGATCTTCTGAGAGACGTCCAGGTAGTCCGTCGCCAGCAGCCGAGCCAGCGCATCATCCAGTTTGGCGAGCTCCACTCCGCTCATCGCTTAGTCCTGGCCGCCGTGGACCCGTTACGCATGCACAACTCTACCCGTCCCGCTGCGTGCTGGCAAGCGATCCGGGCGCCAATTTCGACCCGGTTTCGCACGAGGTGTCAGAGATGGCGCGCCGAGACTGACCACTCCGCGCCACCGCTCGCCAGCAGTGTCCTCGGCCGCGGCGAAAGGAGCGGCGGGGCTGTCGCGCGGGTGGGGCGCGGCGCATCTTGCAGAGGGTGGCGAGTCCACCCGAGTAACCCCAGCGAAGGAGATGCGCGTGAGCACCGTAACCGCCCCGGCCCTGCCGGACGCCGCCCGCGCGGAGGCGTTCCGCGCCAACATGCGCAGCCGCGCCAGGATGCGGGCGTACTTCATGTCCAAGCTGCCGCTGGCCTGGTTCGCCGGGCTGCGGGTGCGCCATCTGGACGCGGCGCGCTGCGAAGTGGTGGTGCCGCGCGGCTGGCGCACGCAGAACCCCTTTCGCAGCACCTACTTCGCCGCCCAGGCCATGGCCGCCGAGCTGTCGACCGGCGCACTGGCGATGGCGGCCGTGCAGGGGGCCGGCGCCCCCGTCTCCATGCTGGTGACCGAGATGAGGGCGTCGTTCGGCAAGAAGGCCGTCTCCGACGCCACCTTCGCCTGCGCGGACGGGGAGCGGATCGCCGCCGCCGTGGCCGAGACGCTGCGCACCGGCGAGGGCACCACCGCGGAGGCGACCAGCGTGGGGCGGATGGAGGATGGCACGGAGGTGGCAACCTTCGTCTTCACCTGGTCGTTCAAGCGCAAGAACTGATAAGTCGTCAATTACCGGCTCGATCAACCACGGCCGCATGGGCCGCACGGGGTCGTCCGCACGAGAGGAGGCACGCATGGCACGACGCCCCAACTACGGCTTCGAGAAGCGTCAGAAGGAGATGCTGAAGCAGCAGAAGAAGGACGAGAAGGAGGAGAAGAAGCGCGCTCGCAAGGAGCGCGAGGCGGAGGGCGGTGTGGAGGAGGGGGCGGAGGACGACGACACCGCGGCGGACGACGACGAGGACGCCTGAGAGTGGCCGCCGATCCCGGCGCGCCGGCGGTGGACGGGCTGGACCCCGAGCTGCGCCGGCGCATCGCCGCGCTGAGCGACGAGGGATGGGAGATCTGGGAGCGCTTCGACGTGGACGTGCGGCGGAACGACTGGCACCCCTTCGTCCCGGCCGACTACGAGCGCGTGCTGGAGGCGCTCGTGGCGCAGCGTGGGGCGGGGCTGCGCTTCCTGGAGTGGGGCTCGGCGACGGGGGTCATCACCATCATCGCCGACCTGCTGGGCTACGAGGCGTGGGGGATCGAGCTGGACCCCGCGCTGGTGGAGGTGGCGCGCGGCCTGGCGTCGCGCTACGGCTCGGGGGCGCGGTTCGCGGCGGGGAGCTTCATCCCGTCCGGCTACCGCTACCGCCCCGCCGATGGCGACGGGCGCCTGGGGACGATCGGCCACGGCGCCTCCGCCTACCCCGAGGTCGGCCATCCGCTGGAGGACTTCGACGTGGTGTACGCCTACCCCTGGGGCGGCGAGGAGGCGATGATGATCGACCTCATGCGCGCGTACGGCGGCCGCGGCGCGCGCCTTCTCCTCCACGGTGGCGAGGGCGTGCGCGTGTACCGCGACGGCAAGCCCGTCTAAATAGTACCATCTCGACAGAACCCTGGGGCGAGCTCAGGGCGCAAGGTGTCACGCAAAGGCGCGAAGACGCCAAGGAAGACTAAGAAGTACTTTCTTTGCGCCTTTGCGCCTTCGCGTGAGACCCTTTCCTTCCTTGCGCACCCCAGGATGGGTCAGTCGCGCGTCACACGGCCGCCGGCTCGGCCACGATGGACGGCACGGCGTCCGCCGCGATGGTGCGGCCGTGGCCGTCGGCGGGGCCCATCTCCTCCACGCCGCCGGGGTAGACAAAGGAGTCGCGCGGCGCGTAGAAGCACGATCCGGCCACCACCTGCAGGGGGGCGGCGGGGCGGAGCGCGTACACCGGGTGCCCCGGCTCCAGGAATTCGATGGAGAGGACGCCGTACGACGTTGCCAGGTCGCCGACGTACGGGTAGAGGCCGCTCACCAGGCGGTTCTCCACGCGCGTGATGTAGCGCAGGTGGCCTGCCGCGACCGTCGTGTCGCTCCCTACGCGGGCGCGGGTGCGGATGATGGCGGTGCCCTCGTCGTACGTGGTCGCCGTCATCACCCCGTCCGCCACGTCGACCGTGGTGGTGCCCGGCGTGGCGGGAACGCCGCGCTCCCGCACGTATGCACGGACCCGCTCCGACGAGTTGAGGTAGTGGGTGAAGAAGCGCGCGGGGGTCACGTTGTCGGGAGCGAAGAGGCCGTCCAGGTCCAGCCCGAGGTAGGTGAGCGAGTACGCGCCGAACCCGGTCGTCTGCTCCGCCGAGTCCACGACGTACTGGTTCATGTACACGGCGCGGTTCCTGGCCGGACGCAGCGCCCGCGGAAGGAGCCGCGCGCAGGCGTCGGGATCGGCCGGGATCCAGCTCGTGTAGCTCATCCGGCTGTCGAGGACCATCTGCGGGGAAGCGAGCGGCGTGCTGGACATGGAGTCCCTCCGAGCGGCAAAAGAAGAATCGGTTTGATGTTTACGTCGATTCTACCTCCGCCACCCGCCTCCCGAATGGGTAGCCTGACCCATCACGACAAAAACTCACAAGTTGTGCGCCCGCAACGAGAACCCCCGCCTCCGCCGTTCTCTCCGCGCCTCCGCGCCTCCGCGTGAGACCTGCCGTTACCCAACCGGCCCGCGCCCCAGCCGCTGGTGCGCCGCGGCGAACTCTCCCGCGGCGAGCGCCCCCACGATCGACACCTCCCCCGCCAGCGCCACCGCGGCGCAGATTTCCGCAAAGCGCCCCGCCTTCCCAGCTCCCACGCAGTCCAGGATCGCCAGGCACTCGCGCGCCGTGGGGAGCCGCGTTCCGCCGCCGACGGTTCCCACGATCAGGTTGGGAAGGGTGAGCGCGACGTACAGGTCGCCGTCGCGCACCTCCATGCGCAGCACGGCCAGGCCCGCCTCCGCCACGCACGCCACGTCCTGCCCGCACGCAACAAAGAGCGCGGCGAGCGCGTTGGCAACGTGGCTGCTGGCCCCCATCGCCCCGGTCTGCACCCCGCCCAGCAGCCCCATGCGCCAGCAGTCGCACATGCGCTCGGGGGTGGCGCGAAGGCCGCGCGTCACCAGCGTGCGCGGGAGAAGCGCCTCGGCCGTCACCCGGCGCCCGCGCGTGTTGAGGAAGCGCGCGGCGGATGCCTTCTTGTCGCCCGAGAGGTTGGACTCCACGAACCAGTACTCTGGCCGCACGGGGGTCCGCTCCAGGATCTCGCGGCAGATGGCGGCCGTCGCGAACGTCACCATGTTCTGCCCCGCCGCGTCACCGGTGCGGTAGGAGAACATCAGGTAGACGTGGTTCGCCTCCAGGTGCGCGCGCATCCACACCAGGCGCCCGTAGCGCGACTCGCGCGCGGCGATCTCGCGAAAGAGCTCCACCCGGGCCGTGGCCCACTCCGCGAAGCGCGCCGCCTGCGCCAGCCTGGCGAAGGCGAAGGCGGGCGCGCGCTGCACCTCCTCTTCCACCAGCATGCACACCGCGCCCCCGGCGCGCGACAGGATGCGGGCACCGCGGTCGTAGCTCGCCACCAGCGCCCCCTCGGAGGTGGCGAGCGGAACGAACACGTCCTCGCGCAGGTGCAGCCCGTTCACGCGCAACGGCCCGATCAGCCCCACCGGCAGCTGCGCCATCCCCACGAAGTGCTCCACGTTGCCGCGCAGCGCCTCCGGGTCCGGCGGCCCGCCGCGCCCCTCCAGGTACGGCACCTCCACCCCGCGCCCGCGCAGGAACGCGATCCGCCGCGCCTGCCCGGCGCGCGTGGAGTCGAGCGGCATGGGAACGCGAAGGGGCACCGGGCGCTCGCGCGGCGGCACCGGGGCCAGGCGCGCTTCCCAATCGTGGTACGCTGCGGGGTCTCTGTCGTCCATCGAGCTGGAAGCGGGCATCCGGGAATCGTCGCGAACCCGCCCCTAGCCGCACGCTCCGGGCCGGACGCCGGGCGCGAGGGAGAGATTACACGAGATTCTCTGATGGATGCACGCCTTCTGGCGGCCCGCCGAGCGGCTATTCGGACGGTGTGACGGGCGTGGACGTGCCGGGCGGAACCGGGCTGTCCGGATTGAACACCTCGAACAGCTCCGCCGTCGCCGCGACGTTCAACCGCCGGTCCGCGGACGCGAACCGGAAGTCCGCCCAGGGGGCCGCGTGACCCCTCGCGGCCATCCCTGTGGCGAGGTGGATCGCGTCGATGGCACGTAGCCGATGCCGGCGAGTCAATTCCGCGGCGCGAGACACGAGATCCTGCTTCGGTTCCAGGACAACGTAGTCACCGAAGTCGTGTACGAGGCGCTCCCAGACCTCCTCCGCCTCAATCGGGGTGAGCTCGCCGGCAAAGGTCCGCCGGGAAAGGGCCGAGACAGCCTCGACGAACGCGAGGCTGGAAGTGATCACCCGCGTATCAGCAGGCGCCGCCCCAAGCTCCCTGAGTACCTGACGCACGTCTTCGGTTCCCTCCTCCCAGAAGTACGCCTTCACCAGCACGCTGGCGTCGAAGTAGTAGTACTTCACCATTCGTACTCTTCGCGCTCTTCAAGCACGGCGGCGGTGAGTGAGGTGTTGGAATGCAGCGGCTCGGGGAGAGGACGATTCGGAGCCGGCCTCATCGGCCAGACCGTAATCCCGTCCTCAGCGAGACTTGTGATGAATGCCTGGACGTCTGGGGGCAGGTTGCTCAGGTCCGGGAGAGCTGGAGTTGTCTCGTTCTTCAGCATCGGAAAGCTCCTTGGTGGCGGGTGTTCCGTACGCTATAGAATACCGCGCAGCCTAAGGTGCAGTTCCTACCGCTTTTACGCGCTTGAAAGCTGCCAGCGGGAGACCAAACTATGCCGCGTCGGCCGCGTTGAGAGCTTCGCGGGCGGCGCGGTAGCCTTCCTCCAGGAAGTACTGCGTGCGACCGAAGTCCCAGCCGCCCAGGTGGCCGATGCGCGGGCGGATGTAGACCACCGGCGGTCCCTGCCAGCCGTCCAGGCAGCGCTTCCGCTGCTCCTGCAGGTTGAGTGTCAGGACTCGCTCGTGGATGGCGACCATGCCGCGCTCGAAGTACTTCTCGGCCGGCGGCGTCATCTCGGAGCCGACGTCGACGGCGATGATGCGGGCGGCGCCCCACGCGGCGGCCTGGCGCACGGGGAGCACGTCCAGCACCCCGCCGTCCACCAGCACGTCGCCGCCGATGCGCGCGGGGGGGAAGTAGATGGGGATGGCGCACGACGCGTACACGGCGTCCACCACCGGCACCTCGTCGTTGGCGCCGCTGCCGAACCACACCTCGTTGCCGGTGACGAGCGAGACCGCGTTGAGGCGGAGGGGCTTCTGGAGCTCGGAGAAGGCCTGGACGGGGAGCGTGCGCTCCAGGTAGGCGCGGAAGTGGTCGCCGCGGAACACCGCTTCCTCGCGCACGCCGCCGAAGAGCATGGCGCGCCGGTTGATGGCGACGATGTCGTCCTTGGTGAGCTTGCGCGCCAGCTCGGCCAGCTCGCGCCACCCCCAGCCGGAGGCGAGCCCCGTGGCCATCATCGATCCGATGCTGGTGCCGATGAAGGCGCTCACCTCGATCCCGGCCTCCTGCAGCGCCTTCCACACGCCGATGTGGGCCACGCCCTTCATCCCCCCGCCGCCCAGCACCAGCACGGTGCCGCCCACCGGCGCGGGATGTGGAAGCGGAGTCTGCGGTTCAGGCATGGCGGCGGTGTGTGCGGGGGGATGGGTCGCGTGGGATGAGGGTGCGCGGGAAGCGTGCCCGCGGCTCCGCCAGTTCACGGAGCGGACACCCGTCTCTGTCGGGCGGACGCAAGGTGAAGGGATGAAAAGGGTTCCGGTTTGCCGCGGGCTCCATTATCTTATCGGTCTTCCCGCACGATCCACCTCCCAGAAACCGAGCCGCCAATGCGCATCCTACTTGCCGCACTCGTCCTTTCCTGCGGTGCCGCCTCCGCCGCATCGGCGCAGCAGGCCGACAGCACCAAGCAGAGCAGCCCGCGGGCCGCCGTCACCGTGCTGGTGGTGAACCGCACGACCGAGGAGCTGCGAGTGAGCGGCCGCGGCGTGAGCCCGGTGCGGATCACGGCGGGGCGCACGGGGTGCGTGACGCTGAGCGCCAACCCTGGCGACGTCGTGCTCAACGCCGAGATCGTGGGAAGCGACCTGGGAGTCACGATGGCCGCGCGCCCGGCCGGATCGGACGAGCCCGCCGGCACCCCCCGCGGCACCGCGCGCCGCCGCACCATGCGCTCCAAGGCGTTCGCGGCGTCGGCGGCGCCTGCGTGGGAGTGGATGATCGCAGGGTACACCGCGGACCAGGCGGACGTTGTGCCGGCCACCACGGCCTGCTCCAACTGACCGCATCGCGCGGTACTCGGGGAAAAAAGAGGGGGGAGCCCACCGCGGCTCCCCCCTCTCTTCATTTGAAGATCAGCGGTTCAGGCGCATGCCTCCGCATCATTCTTGCGACCCGCCCGCACCCCCTTTCCGCGGCACGGCAGGAAGCTTGACGCGGGCGGAGTGCGGGGGTAGCTTGCCCCTGATAAGGAGAATCATTATTGGGAGACGCGCCCATACGGGAGCGGAACCCGGCGGGCGGGGTATCACGAGGTTTCCCGCCGAACGCGACGCACAACGACTACCGGCCGGCCCCGCGCGGGCCGCCGTCCCAGGAGACCGAACGAGATGGCCGAGCCGCTGCTGAAGATCACCAACCTCCACGCCGAGATCGCGGAAGACGGCACGGAGATCCTGAAGGGGCTGGACCTGGAGCTGCACGCGGGCGAGATCCACGCGATCATGGGGCCCAACGGCTCCGGGAAGAGCACCCTTTCCAAGGTGATCTCCGGGCACCCCGCCTACGAGGTGACCGACGGCGACATCCTCTTCAAGGGAGAGAGCGTGCTGGACATGGAGCCCGACGAGCGGGCCCGCGCCGGCATCTTCCTCGCCTTCCAGTACCCGGTGGAGATCCCGGGCGTCTCGGTCGCCAACTTCATGCGCACGGCGCTGAACGCCAAGCGCGGCGAAGAGGTCGACATCTTCGACTTCCAGGACGAGCTGGAAGGGCGCATGGGGATGCTGGAGATGGACCCGGCGTTCGCCATGCGCTCCGTGAACGACGGCTTCAGCGGCGGCGAGAAGAAGCGCAACGAGATCCTGCAGCTCGCCATGCTGGAGCCGCAGCTCGCCGTGATGGACGAGACGGACAGCGGCCTGGACATCGACGCGCTCAAGATCGTGACCAGCGGGATCAACAAGATCAAGGACGAGCGCCAGGACATGGCCGTCCTCCTGATCACGCACTACCAGCGGATGCTCAACTACATCACCCCCGACCGGGTGCACGTGATGGTGGAGGGGCGCATCATCCGCTCCGGCGGCCCGGAGCTGGCGCTGGAGCTGGAGGAGCGGGGGTATGATTGGCTCCGGGAAGGGGCCGCGGTCTGAGGGGAAGGTGCGTTAGTGCGTTAGTGCGTGAGTGCGCTTGGAAGGGCGCTTCAAACGCACTGACGCACTGACGCACTAACGCACTTTGGTTCCATCCTGAGGAGGCACACCGATGCCCGTTAACGAAAGCGTCGCCGCACTGAACCTGGACGAGTACAAGTACGGGTTCCGCGACGAAGAGAACTACATCTTCAAGAGCCGCAAGGGCCTGGACGAGGACATCGTCCGGGAGATCAGCGGGCAGAAGAACGAGCCGCAGTGGATGCTGGACGTGCGGCTCAAGGCGCTGAAGCACGCGCTCAAGCGGCCCTGGCCCACCTGGGGCGGCGACCTGAGCGGGCTGAACTTCGAAGACATCTACTTCTACATCCGCCCCAGCGAAAAGACGGGGCGCACGTGGGACGAGGTGCCGGAGGGGATCAAGAACACATTTGAGCGCCTGGGGATTCCGGACCAGGAGCGCCGCATCCTGGCCGGCGTCGGCGCCCAGTACGAGAGCGAGGTGGTGTACCACTCGCTCAAGAAGGAGTGGGAGGACGCCGGCGTCATCTTCAAGGGGATGGACGACGGGCTGCGCGACCACGAAGACATCGTGCGCCAGTACTTCGGCACCGTGGTGCCCTTCCGCGACAACCTGTTCGCCGCGGTCAACACGGCGGTGTGGTCCGGCGGGTCGTTCGTGTACATCCCCAAGGGGGTGAAGCTCGACATGCCGCTCCAGGCCTACTTCCGCATCAACGCGGAGGCCATGGGGCAGTTCGAGCGCACGATGATCATCGTGGAAGAGGGCGCCCAGATCCAGTACATCGAGGGCTGCACCGCCCCCACGTACGCCCAGGACTCGTTCCACTCGGGCGTCATCGAGATCATCGTCAAGGATGGCGCGCGCTGCCGCTACACCACCATCCAGAACTGGTCGCACAACGTCTACAACCTGGTGACGCAGCGCGCCATCGTGGGGCGTGACGCCACCATGGAGTGGGTGGACGGCAACCTGGGCAGCAAGCTGACCATGAAGTACCCGTCGTGCTACCTGAACGGCGAGGGCGCGCGCGGCGAGATCCTCTCCATCGCGTACGCGGGGCCGGGCCAGCACCAGGATGCGGGCGGCAAGGTGGTGCACAACGCGCCGCACACCAGCAGCCGCATCGTCAGCAAGAGCATCTCGCGCGGCTCGGGGCGGTCGTCGTACCGCGGGCTGCTCAAGGTGGAAGAGGGCGCCCACCACGCGCGCAGCAACGTGGAGTGCGACGCCCTCCTGCTGGACGAGGAGGCACGTACGGACACCTATCCGTACATCGAGATCAACGACCCGACCTCGCAGATCGGCCACGAGGCCACGGTCAGCAAGATCGGCGACGAGCAGCTCTTCTACCTCATGAGCCGCGGCCTCAGCGAAGACGAGGCGGCCACCATGGTGGTGCGCGGGTTCATCGAGCCGATCGCCAAGGAGCTTCCGCTGGAGTACGCGGTGGAGCTGAACCGGCTGATCGAGCTGGAGATGGAAGGGAGCGTAGGGTGAACCGCGGTGCGTGAGTGCGTTAGTGCGTGAGTGCGGAAAAACCCCGCGCTCACGCACTTCCCGCCTCACCCACCGGCATCGAACGCACTCACGCACTTACGCACTAACGCACTTTTCTACCGACCTGGACATCGTGACCAATACATCTGTCGCCGCCGAATCGCTCGGCGTCTTCACGCGCGACCAGGTGGAGATCCTTTCCGCGCGCAAGGTGGAGGCGGAGTGGCTGCGCCTGGCACGGCAGCGGGCGCACGGCGTCTTCGCCGAAACGCCCATGCCCACCACCGAAGCCGAGGAGTGGCGCTACACCGACATCGGGCGGATGCTGCGCCTGGATGCCTTCTCCTTCGCCGACGAGGCCGCCCCCGCCACGGTCGACGCGCTGCCTGCCGCGCTGCGTGCTCTGATCGCCGAGGCGGGCGAGGGCGCGCGCGCGGTGCAGGTGGATGCCTCCGTTGTGCTGCGCGACCTGCCGCCAGAGCTCGCGTCGCAGGGCGTGATCCTGATGTCGCTGGAGAGCGCGGCCGCCGAGCACGCCGAGCTGGTGCAGCGTTACCTGGGGAGCGCCGTGACGCCCGAGGAGGGGAAGTTCGCCGCCATGAGCAACGCCTTCTGGAGCGGCGGCTTCTTCCTGTACGTGCCGAAGAACGTGCGGGTGGAGACGCCCGTGCGCCTCTACCGCTGGCTGAGCGGCGCGGGGACCGCGGCGTTCGGGCGCCTGCTGATCGTGGCCGAGGCCGGCGCCGAGATCGCCATCGTGGACGAGCTCGCCTCCGACGCCATGTCGTCGCCCACGCTCTCGGTGGGCGCGGCGGAGATCGTGGCGGAGGACGGGGCCAAGGTGACGTACGTGTCCGTGCAGCGCTTCGGGGCGGGGGTCTCGCACCTGAGCACGGACCGGCTGGTGGCCGGGCGCGACGCCAAGATCACCACGCTCTACACCACCCTCGGCGGCGACCTGAGCCGCGCGGACGCGCAGTGCAGGCTGCAGGCGCCGGGCGCGCACGTGGACATGCTGGGCGTGTACATCGCGCAGGGGACGCAGCACTTCGACAACGAGACGCTGCAGGACCACATCGCGCCGCACGCATCGAGCAACCTGCTCTTCAAGGGGGCGCTGCAGGACACGGGTCGCTCGGTGTTCCGCGGCCTGATCCGCGTGCACCCCAAGGCGCAGCGCACCGACGCGTACCAGACCAACCGCAACCTCCTGCTGAGCACCGGCGCCCGCGCCGACTCGCTCCCCAACCTGGAGATCCAGGCGGACGACGTGCGCTGCTCGCACGCCGCCACGGTGGGGCAGCTGGACGAGGAGGAGCTCTTCTACCTCCTCTCGCGCGGCATTCCGCGCAGCGAGGCGGTGCGGCTGGTGGTGTTCGGCTTCTTTGGCGAGGTGCTGGAGCAGCTTCCGCTGGAAGGCGTCCGCGCCGAGCTGGTGCGCGCCGTGGAGCTGAAGCTCGCGCGGCGGGGGCTGTAGCCGGTGGTGTGGGTGCGCGCGGCCTCCGTCGATGACGTGGCGGAGGCATCGGCCATCGACGTTGAGCTGAACGGAGTGCGGGTCTGCCTGGCGCGCGTGGGCGACGAGTTCTACGCGCTGCAGGACAACTGCTCGCACCGCGACTTCCCGCTCTCCCCGGGCGAGGTGGACCCGGACGAGTGCACCATCACCTGCGAGTGGCACGGCGCCATGTTCGACCTGCGCACCGGCATCCCCCAGTGCCCGCCCGCCGTGCGCCCGGTGCCCGTGTTCACCACGCGCGTGGAGAACGACTCCGTCTTCGTGGACATGCCGGAATAGCTGAAAACAGATGGGCCTCACGCAGAGGCGCGGAGACGCAGGAGAGAACTCCGCGATCTCTTCTGCGTCTCTGCGCCTCTGCGTGAGATCGTTTTCCTTTGGATGGCAGGAACACCCATGTCGCTGATCGCCGAGATGCCGGCCGTGCTCAACGCGGAGCTGATCCGCGCGGACTTCCCGATCCTCCAGCAGGAGGTGAACGGGCATCCGCTGGTGTACCTGGACAACGCCGCGTCCACGCAGAAGCCGCGGGCGGTGCTGGACACGCTGGCCGCGTACTACGAGCACGACAACGCCAACGTGCACCGCGGGGTGCACACCCTTTCGGTGCGCGCCACGGAGGCGTTCGAGCTGGCGCGCGGCAAGGTGGCGGCGCTCTTTGGGATCGCGGACCCCGCGGAGCTGATCTGGACGCGCGGCACCACCGAGGCCATCAACCTGGTGGCCTACAGCTGGGGCCTCGCCAACCTCCGCGCCGGCGACGAGGTACTCCTCTCCGTGATGGAGCACCACAGCAACCTGGTGCCCTGGCAGATCATCGCGCAGCGCACCGGGGCGAAGCTGCGCTTCCTGGACATCGACGACCAGCAGCGCCTGGACCTCTCCAACCTGGACGAGCTGCTGACGGAGCGCACGAAGCTCGTCTCCATCGTCCACGTGTCGAACGCGCTGGGGACGATCAACCCGGTGCGCGAGATCGCGGCGAGGGCCCACTCGGTGGGGGCGGTCGTGCTGGTGGACGGCGCCCAGTCCGCGCCGCACCTGCCGGTGGACGTCCCCTCGCTGGGATGCGACTTCTACGCGTTCAGCGGCCACAAGATGTGCGGTCCCACGGGGATGGGCGGCCTGTGGGGGCGGCGCGCGCTGCTGGAGGCGATGCCCCCCTTCCACGGCGGCGGCGACATGATCGAGTGGGTGGAGCTGGAGCACTCCACCTACGCGCCCCTCCCCAACCGCTTCGAGGCGGGGACGCCGCACATCGCGGGCGCGGTGGCCCTCGGCGCGGCCGCGGAGTACCTGGCCGGCATCGGGCGCGACGCCATCCTGGCCCACGAGCGCACGCTGCTCGCCTACGCGCTGGAGCGGATGGCGGACGTCCCGGACCTCACCGTCTTCGGCCCGCGCGACCCGGCGGAGCGCTCGGGGGTGATCTCCTTCACCCTGGGCGACGTGCACCCGCACGACCTGGGCACCATCCTGGACGCGGAGGGGATCGCCATCCGCGCCGGCCACCACTGCGCCCAGCCGCTGATGCGCCGCATGGGCGTGGGCTCCACCGCGCGCGCCTCGTTCTACCTGTACAACACGGTGGACGACGTGGACCGGCTGATGGACGGGCTGGGGCGGGCGCGGAAGCTGTTCGGACTGTGAAAGAGGGGAATGGGGATTGGGGAATGGGGGAATGGTAAAAAACCACCCCATTTTCCGCGCTCCATGCCGTTCCCATTCCCCAAAACCCATTCCCCATTCCCCGCAGTCCCATGTCCCTGCCGCTCGAATCCGTCTACCAGGAGCTGATCCTGAAGCACTACCGCTCCTCCAAGCACCGGGGAGAGGTGGAGGAGCCGAGCGCGGCGGTGGCGGAGAGGAACCCGCTCTGCGGTGACGACATCTTTCTGACCGTGCGCGTGCGTGAGGGGATCGTGGAGGACGTGCGCTTCTCGGGGCAAGGGTGCGCGATCTCGCAGGCCGCCGCCTCGATGATGTGCGAGCACGCGGTGGGGAAGTCGTGGGACGAGATCCACGCCGTGGCGGACCGCTTCCGCGACCTGATGCACGGCAACGAGGAGGCCGCCCGCGACCGCGCGCTCGGCGACATGCGGGCGCTGGCCGGCGTCGCCAAGCTCCCGCGCCGCGTGAAGTGCGCAATGCTCGGCTGGGACGCGCTGGCGGAGGCGGAGAAGCGCGCGTCCGAGTAGTCTGCCCCAGCAGGAAGCCGCCCCGGGAACCATCCCACGCTCAGAAGATGTGGGGCGGTGCGGCTTTTCCAGGATGGGAGTGCTTGTCCTCTGTGGGATCACTTGGTGAAACAATTTACATTGACCCGAATCTCACGCCTACTTATCATTTTAGGACTGCCACACCCTGTATCCGCACGCCCTTCGGCTTCAGCGGCGCTCCCCAGAGGTACGCATGTTCCTGCCTTTCCACCATCCATTCCGTAGCTGTACTCACCTTCTGCGCCACCTCCTCACGGCGCTCGCGGCTACCACGCTCCTGGGAGCGTGCGACGACCCCGACGACGCTATTTCCGGCGCCTCAATGGCGCCGCAGACTCTCAGACCCTACGTCGCCGGTGCCGCGGCGGTGAGCCTGAACTCGAAAGGGCTCTTCGACCTCCCAAAACCGGAGGCACCGGGAAGCCGTCCCATCATCACTTCTGAAGAGGCCGGCCGGCTCGCGCTCGCATCCGTGAAGAGCTGGGGTCCGTCGCTACAGGCCTCCTGGTCGAAGGAGCGCGGCGAGGCAATCGACATCTCGAACCTCACCCTCGGGCCGCGCACGGTGTTCGCGCGTACCCCCTATGGGGAGCTTCCGAGCGGCCAACATCCGGCCATAGTGCGCGTCCATGGCCCGTATTACCTGGTGACCCTCTACTCCGCCTCGACGCCCGTGCTGCTGATTTCGGTAGCCGCCTACAACGAGGGAACGAAGGTCAACAACCGTGGACTGATCGACAGGGCGCAGCACCGGGGGATGGAGTTCGTCTCCCATGCACTCCCGATCGACACCACCCAAGTACGAATGATCTCTCCCGAAGAAGCGGTGGAGTCCGTGGGGCGTGCCACTGGGGCCCGCGTCGTCACCACGCCGGAGCTGGTTCGGCCCCCGTTGCCATATTCTCCCGCTTCCTCGATGTGGAAGCTGACGCTGGACCGCGATGTGTCGGTGAAGGGAGCGGGCGGCGTCAGGCGCACGCGCCAGATCTTCGTTGGCCCCGAGCGAGATCGGAGGATGATGGCAGCGGTGCCGGGAAACGGGCGCACGCTGCGCAGCTTCGGGGTGGACGTGTCCGGGCAGAGCCAGCGTCCCGTGCCCATCGACTTGCCAATCGTGGACGGCGAGTCCGCCTCCTACGAGCGAGTGGACCTCGTGCGGGGAGGAGAGTGACATGCTTCGATCCGTAGCGGTACTGCTGGCCTGCACGGCCCTGGCGGCGGCGGATTGTGGCGGCGATGATGAGATCGCGAACTGCGCGGTTTCACAAGAGAACGCCGGACTCTACGAGTTGGAATTTGAGCTGGTGATCCCAGCAGAGTGCCCGGTCCCGCTGGCGAACCCCGGCATCGAGAAGAAATACGCGGCGGCGAAGATCTGGGACCGTGGCACCGAGGACATGTATTATGCATCCGTGAAGGTGAGGAACTCCGCCGGCAAGGAGGTCGAGAGCGAGTTGACGATTTTCCTCCGCGACTTCGTAGGGAACCGGTATGCCGTTCCGCGCGCCGAATTCGTGGCGGCGTCGGGTGCGGGAACGTTCACTGACACGGACCTGGTGACGTTCCACGCGTCTAGCCAGACGGGGAACAAGCTCGCGCAAGGGAGAACCACGCTCAGGTATCGACAGACCACATTGTCGACTCGGCTGGTCGGTGAGAAGATCCCACCGCCCAACACTACTCAGACCTGGAGCGCACCCGTGACGGGCGGCTACCCCGGCTTCACGTACGCGTGGTATCGTGATGGAATGCTCGTTGGGAGCAGCCCGACCTACACGGGCACGGTCGGCACTGGCGATTCGAATCTCCGTGTCGAAGTCACCGACCAGACGTGGAGCACGGTCGCCGCGGTACTGTCGCTGAACGTGGGCGGGATCGAGGCGACGATCGACGGCCCCACAGTGGTGTACGCTTCTCAGGGAGCTCAGACCTGGAGCGCGACGGCGAGGGGAGGCACGGGGACCTACACGTTCGACTGGTATCTGGACGACATCTATGCAGGCAGCGGCATCACGTGGAGCTCGTACCCGGGAGAAAACTGGCACCGCCTGGAGGTCAGGGCACAGGACAGCGCAGGCGAGTTCGACGCGCATGCACTCAACGTCCACGGATTCGGTGACAACGATCCCGGTTGCCAGCCCGTTCCGCCGCAGCTGACATGCGGGCCGTCCTGAAATCCGAGCTGGGGGAGGGCTGATGTTTGGCACATCCCGCCGATTGGCGGCCGCAATCCCGGTGTCGTGCGCCGTACTGCTCCTCGGGTGCTCTGAAGGTCCCACGGGCTCGCCGGGCGACGCGGAGGAGGTGCGGCAGTACGTCGCCGGTTCGGCGGAACAGCGGCTGGGCAGCGATGGGCTGTTCACGTACCCACAGGCAACCGCGCCCTCCTCGGCCGCGATCATTACGGAACAGCGGGCCCGGGAACTTGCCGCTTCCTTCGTGCTCAGCTTTGGCCCTGCCTCGAAACCGTTCTGGGACAGGGAACGAGGCCGTGCCATCGACGTCACTCGCCTGAGAGCCGACAGCCGCGTTTTCTTCGTGCACACGCCGTACGAGCTCTTCCCCGAGGGCTACCACCCGGCGTTCCGGCGCGCATTCGGGCCCTTCTACCTCTTTACGCTGGCGACTGGGCGTGAGCCCGAGGTGCTCGTGGCGGTGTCCGCGTATTCCAACGATGTCGGGATTCATCCAGACGGAAAGCTCGACATGCCGCGCCAGAGCGGGATGGAGTTCGTGGCGTCGGGCGTACCAATCGGCGCGGCTCTCGACGGCAATGGCTCGCTTCTCGGCCCAGAAGAGGCGGTGGTTCGTGTGGGCCGGGCGACGGGAGCCCGCGTGATCGAGGTTCCCGATCTAGTGATGTTGAACATCCCGGAGGGGCCGCTGAACGGAGCCTGGAAGCTCTCGCTCGATCGCGACGTGCGGGTGCGTACGGCCGCCGGCGCAGAGATGCGCACCATTTCCACGCTCTACTTGAGCCGGGTACAGGGCCGCCAAACCCTCATCGCCGCGGCGGTCCAGCCGTCGTACCAGGACGTTCCCGCGCGGCGTATCGGGCCGGCGGGCGAGGATCTCGGCCAGGAGCTCGTGCGCCTACCCATCATTCCCGGGCGGACGGCCGTCTTCGAAGAGGTGACAGTCGTCGGCGGGTGATCTGGTGCGCGCACGCGGGTGCAGCACACGCAAGCCGCCCCCACACCCGGTTCGGGTATGGGGGCGGCTTTCCGTTTGGCGCTGCCGACGGTCAGGGAGCCGGGATGGCCAGGTTGGCGCTGGCCCCCGGAGCGGAGCACCCGGCGACGTTGCAGGCGCGGACGAAGTAGCGGTACGTCTGGCCCGCCGTGACGGTCGCATCGGTGAAGCTCACCGCGCCCGCCGCCAGCCTGCCGAGGGTCTGCGACAGTCCCATCGACCCATCCGGGTTCATCGTGCGGCGCGCAACGGTGAGCGAGGTTTCGTTGGCGCTGGCGTCGGTCCAGGTCACCTGCACCCCCGAGCCCGCCGCCAGGGCCGCCACGACGTTCGTGGGCGGCACCGGGATGGTGGGGGCGGTGACGTTCGCCGTGGCCGCCACGGCGGAGCAGCCGGCCAGGTTGCAGGCGCGCACCTGGTAGCGGTACGTCTGGCCCGGCGTGACGGTGCTGTCCGCGAACACCGTCGCGTTGGCCGACACCGAGCCGATCGGCTGCGGCGGGCCCAGGGAACGGTCCGGGTTCACCAGGCGGCGCGCGAGGGTGAACGACGTCTCGGTGGTGCTGGCGTCCGTCCAGGTCACCTGGATGCGGTTGGCCGCCACGGCCGCCGCCGCCGCGCCCGTGGGAAGGGCGGGAGCGCTGAGCGTCACGGGCGAGCTCTGCGAAGCCGCCGAGCACCCCGCATCGTTGCAGGCGCTGATGCGGTACTGGTAGGTGGCGCCCGCGCTCAGCGCGCTGTCCGCGGTGGCGGTGATGTTCGCCAGCGGCGAGGACACGTACTGCCACGGGCTCCAGGTGGTGTCGCCCGTCATCACCCGGCGAGAGAGCGAAAAGGCCATCTCGTTGCTGGAGAGGTCGGTCCAGGTCAGCCCCACCTTCGCCGGCCCCGCGATGGCGGCGGCGAGGTTGGCGGGGGCCACGGGCACCGCGGGCACAGTGACGTTGGCCGACAGCGTCACGCCCGAGTACGACGACCACCCGTAAAGCATGACGTAGTACGTGCCCGCGGCCGGCATCGAGCGGTCGCAGCGTTCGACGTTGCCGTTCAGGTACGGCCGGCAGTCGAACGCGGCCTGCGTCGGAGGCTCGGCGTACCGCACGTACAGGTCGGCGTCACCGGTGCCGCCACTGATTGTGACGGAGAGGCTCGTGGCGCCATTCGGCACGGTGACGGCGTAGTACGTCTCGCTTCCGTACGTGCCCGAGAGGTTGGTACGCGGCGTCCCGGACTGCAGCGGCAGTACGTCGGTCACCTGCACCGTGACGTCCACGAAGCGCGACGGGATGCCCGCGGCCGTGTCGCGCACCGCCACCTTCCCGGTGTAGCTGCCCGCGGTGAGCGAGGCGCTGGACACCGTAGCGCTCAGGGTGGTCGACGAGGCGGGCGTGAGCATCCCCGCGCCGGGGGCGACGGACAGCCAGGGGCGGTCGCTCGACGCGGTCCAGTTCAGGTTCAGCGTCCCGCCGTTGCTCAGGATGACGGGCAGCGACGCCGTGGAGCCCGCGAGCGTGGCGCCGTAGACGGCGCCGGCATCCTCCGCCGCCTGCCTGGGTGCGCCCTCGCCGGAGGCCGTGAACCGCTGCGCCGGGGCGTTTTCGGCCGGGGCGGCGGCGGCGGTGCCCTGGGTGCGCAGGAAGGTGAAGAAGAGCGACGACTTGTTCAGCACGATCGAGGGCGCCGGCACGGGCGGCGTGAGCCTGGAGTACAGCAGGTTGTTGGGCGAGCCGGCCGCGTCGCCGATCGCGCCGACCGTGCCCGAGGCGAGGATCGCCTGCGCCACCGCGGCGGGGGTGGCGGTCGGGTGGTCCTCCAGGTACGCCGCCGCTACACCGGCCACGTGCGGGGTCGCCATGGAGGTGCCGCTGATGGTGTTGGTGGCCGCGTCACCCGTGGACCACGCGCTCGTGATGCTCGACCCCGGCGCGAAGAGGTCGACGCAGCTTCCATAATTGGAGAACGACGAGCGCAGGTCGGCGGAGGTCGACGACGCCACCGTGAGCGCGGTGGGGGTGCTCGCCGGCGACCGGGAGCAGGCGTCCGTGCTCTCGTTGCCGGCCGCGACCGCGTACACGACGCCCGAGGCGATGGAGGCGGCCACCGCGTCGTTCATGGGGGCGCTCACGCTGCCACCCAGCGACATGTTCGCCACGGCGGGCTTCTGCGCGTTGGCCGTCACCCAGTCCACGGCGGCGACGATGGTGGAGGTCGCCGCGCCGCCCGAGCACCCGAATACGCGCACGGCGACCACGCTGGCGCTCTTGGCCACGCCGTACGTGCTGCCCGCGATGGTGCCGGCCACGTGCGTGCCGTGGCCGTGGCAGTCCTGGCCGTTTTGCCCGTCGCCCACGAAGTCGGCGCCCACGCTGGCGCGGCCGTTGAACTCCGTGTGCGTGGTGCGGATGCCGGTGTCGATCACGTACACCTTTACGCCGGCGCCGGTGGGCGTGTAGCTGAACGTGGTGCTCAGGGGCAGGGCGCGCTGGTCGATGCGGTCGAGCCCCCACGTCGCGTTGTTCTGCTGCGTCTCGTCGGGGGTGACCCAGCCGTCCTCCGACACGTACCTCACCTGCGGATTGCGCCGAAGCTGTTCCACGGCGGCGGGGCTCAGGTTGGCCGCGAAGCCCTTGATCGTGTTCTCGTAGCTGTAGTGGAGACGCCCGCCGTGCGCCGCCACCATCTCGCGGCCCACGGATGCGGCGCTGGCGACGCCGTTCTCCAGCACCACGATGTAGCGGCCTGGGATCGCCGCCGGGCCCGCGGAGTGCACCGGCGCCAGCTCTCCGGGCGCGCGCGCGGCGCCCAGCGGGCCAGTTGCCGGACGGTCGCAGGCGGCGAACGCCACGGCCGCGAGAACGGGGGCGAGCGTGCGGAGCCAAGGGTGCTTCGTCATTGAGGGCCATCCAGGGAAAGATGAAGTGCGCGTCCGCCGGGCTGGGATGCGGAGCGGCGGGGGACTGCGGGAACGCGAGTGGGGCTGGAACGGAGGAAGCGGTGTGCTGCCGCGATCCGTGCGACGCGAACGGAGAGCAGCAGGGGGTAAATTAGCCTCAACGGAACTGCGAGACAAGAACATCTGTCCGCGTTGATGGCGGGGCAAGCGCAACCGCATGGCACCCGCGTCGTTCTCTCCCCGCGGCCTCCGCGCCTCCGCGTGAGACCGGGGTTCCCCTTGTTATGAGCGGAGTTCAGGGAAAGATTGCGGGGTTCCGCGGGGCTCCACCTGAATGAGGGGATTCGGATGAACGGAATCGGGCGCAGGGTCGCCATCATCGACGGGTGCCGGACGCCCTTCGCGAAGTCGGGGAGCGACTTCAGGGACATGACCTCCACGCAGCTCGGCAAGATCGCCGTGCGCGAGCTCCTGTCGCGCACCGAGCTGGACGTGGAGCTGATCGACCACGTGGTGTACGGCACCGTCATCCAGTCGGTAAAGGAGCCGAACATCGCGCGCGAGGTCACGCTCGGCTCGGGCATTCCGCCGCGGGTGCCGTCGTTCACGGTGGGGCGCGCCTGCGCGTCGTCCAACCAGGCGATCACCTCGGCGGCGGAGCAGATCGCGCTGGGGATGGCGGACGTGGTGATCGCCGGCGGCGCCGAGTCGCTAACCGACGTGCCGATCCTCTTCTCCCCCGAGTTCCGCAACGCGCTGGTGAGGGCGTCCAAGGCGCGCACCCTGCCGGAGCGGCTGAAGGCGTTCGCCACGCTGCGCCTCAAGCACCTGGGCCCCGTGACCCCCGCCATCGCCGAGCCGACGACGGGGATGACGATGGGCGAGTCCGCCGAGCAGATGGCGCAGCAGAACGGGATCACCCGCGAGGAGCAGGACCGCTGGGCCCTGCGCTCGCACCAGCTGGCCGCCGCGGCGACGGCGGACGGGCGGCTGACAGCCGAGATCGCCCCGGCGTACATCCCCCCGAAGTACGACAAGGTGCTGCAGGAGGACAACGGCATCCGCGCGGACACCTCGCTGGAGAAGCTGTCGTCGCTGCGGCCGGTGTTCGACAAGCGCTACGGCACCGTGACGGCCGGCAACGCGTCGCCGCTGACGGATGGGGCGTCGGCGGTGCTGCTGATGAGCGAGGAGAAGGCGGCCGCGCTGGGCTACAGGCCGCTGGGCTTCATCCGCAGCTACGCGTACGCCGCGCTGGCCCCCAACGACCAGCTTCTGCAGGGGCCGGTGTACGCCGCGCCCGTGGCGCTGGACCGCGCGGGGCTCACCATCAAGGACATCGCCCTGCTGGAGATCCACGAGGCATTCGCGGCGCAGGTGCTCTCCAACCTGCAGTGGTTCGACTCTGACAAGATCGCGCGCGAGCGGCTGGGGCGCGACAAGGCGATCGGGATTCCGCCCGAGGACCGCATCAACGTGATGGGCGGCTCCATCGCAATCGGCCACCCGTTCGGCGCCACGGGCGGGCGAATCACGGTTACGCTGCTCAACGAGCTGCGCCGGCGCGGCGAGCAGTTCGGGATGATCAGCGTGTGCGCCGCGGGCGCCATGGGCTTCGTGATGCTCGTGGTGGCCGCGCCGTATTGAGCGCGCCCGCGCGTCCACCGGATGCGGGTGAGGCGCGCCCCGCCTGCGCC
>DASVTZ010000216.1 GCA_036387335.1 Longimicrobium sp. | reverse complement strand
CGCTCTTCTTCGCCCGCGCGGCGCCGAGCGGGGTGGCGCGCGGGTGGTCGGCTTCGGCCGGCTTCGATGGCGGCACGCTGCTCAACGAGCTGGGGGAGAGCGACCCGGCGGAGAGCGCCACCTTCATCCGCCCGCGATTCGACCTGGGATGGGTGCGCCGCTGGACCCCGGCGCGCGCCGAGCTGGAGGCGGGCACCTCCGCCGGGATCGCGCTGGGCGAGCTGCCGCGGCAGGCGCTCTTTCTGGTGGGCGGGCGCGGCACGATTCCCGGCTTCCCCTTCCGCGCGTTCGGGGGTGATCGCTTCGCGCTGGCGCGGGTGATGGGCTCGGCGGACGTGGCGGGGCCGTGGCTGCGCGGGCGCGGGTTCGCGAACGCGGGGTGGACGGGAGTGGGCTCCGCCGGCCGCGTGCCGCTCCAGGACTGGGGCGCGGCGACGACGGGGAGCCCGCGTTTTTCAGTGGGCACCGGTGTGGGGCTCTTTTACGACATCCTGCGCGTGGACGTGGCGCGCGGCCTGGGGCCGGATGGCCGCTGGGAGCTGATCGTGGAAGCCAATCCTTCGTTCTGGGACTTCCTGTGAGCCAACTTTCCTCGCGCGGGGGGTGTGCATGCTTGGGGTGATCGTGCGCGGCGGCATCGCCGCGTTCCTGCTGTTCCTGGCCGTGAAGCAGCTCCAGGCCGGGCATCCGCTGTACGCCGCGGTGGACGTGATCTTTGCGATGGTGGCGGGGCTCCTTGCCCTGTCTGCATGGCCCGGCGCCACGAGGCCGCCGGCGCGGTTGATCCGCGGGCTGGTGGCGGTGGGGGTGGTGCTGTGGATCGCATCGCTGGTGGGGCGGTTCGTGTAAGCGGGTTGCGGCGCCGCGTCGGGCACGGGCGGCCACGCGGGGCCGCGCCTACGAGGGTTGGTTTCGTCGGCGCGGGTCGGGGTGTGGCGGGCGGTGGGCAGACACGCAGGTCTGCCCCTACGGCGGCATCGGTGCGTCCGAGGGTTGGCGGCGGTGCGGCGGCGGGCACGGGCGCGATGAATCGCGGCCCTACCTATTCCCCATTCCCGATTCCCCATTCCCCATTCCCCGCAGTCAGTGATCGACGCATTCCACCTCCCCGGCATCCCCCACCCGCCGACTACCACCTGGTCGTACGGCAAGGGGGCGGATGCTTTCGAGGTCCGCATTCCGCGGCTGACGGCGGCGCTGCTGCGCGAGCAGGTGCGGGCGCTGGCCGCCGCGCGCGAGGAGCACCTGGCGCGCAGGCCCGTGGCCGAAATCGTGGAGGTGGTGGACCGGGTGGCCGCGCGGCTGCTGGACCCGGCGGACCCGCTGCGGCGCACCGCCGAGCGCGCCCTCCCCGCCATGACCAACTACTCGCCCGCCATGATCCGCCTGGTGCTGGACCGCATGGCGGCGGACTGGCGCGCGGCTCCCATTCGCGAGCTGCTGCGCTCCGAGTTCGGCGATCCGCGCGTGCTGGACGGCTTCTTTCCCGCGCAGCGCGGCGGCGGGGAGCGGATGGCGATCGGGCCGCGCTTGGTGGCGAACGTGTTCAGCGGCAACGTACCCGGGGTGGCGGTGACGGCGCTGGTGCGCTGCCTCCTGCTCAAGTCCGCGGCGCTGGGGAAGACGGCGGTCGGCGAGCCGCTCCTGGCCACCCTCTTCGCGCGCGGCGTGGCGGAGGTGGATGCGGGGCTGGGCGCGTGCCTGGCCGTCACCTACTGGCCCGGCGGCGACGACGAGATGGAGCGCACCGCCCTGGAAACCGCCGACGCCGTGATCGTGTACGGCGGCGCCGATGCGGTGTCCGCCGTGCGGGAGCGCACCCCGGCCGGGACGCGCTTCCTGGGATACGGGCCCAAGATCTCGTTCGGCGTGGTGGGCCGCGACGCGCTCACCCGCGACACAGCGGCCGATGCCGCGCGCGGCGCCGCCCTAGATGCCTCCACTTTCGACCAGCAGGGGTGCGTGTCGCCGCACCTCTTCTACGTGGAGGAGGGGGGCGCGGTCTCCCCGCGCGAGTGGGCGGCGCTGCTGGCGCGCGAGATGGAGGCGGTGGAGCGCGAGCTTCCGCGCG
Organism: Longimicrobium sp.; assembly: GCA_036387335.1. Lineage (NCBI taxonomy): Bacteria > Pseudomonadati > Gemmatimonadota > Longimicrobiia > Longimicrobiales > Longimicrobiaceae > Longimicrobium > Longimicrobium sp. Next base: position 21,984 of record DASVTZ010000216.1, on the reverse strand, counting down.
GCACGCTGGCGCCGCGCGAATCGTCGTCCATCCGCCAGCTTCGCGCGGTGGCCGAGTTCGCGGAGGTGGGCGGCGGCGGCACCGAGCTCCACGCATCGCGCGAGGGCACGGCGTGGACGGTGATCCACGAGCCGGACTCCGCCTTCACCGCATCGTGCCTCAACCGCGTGGTCCGCGTGAAGCCCGTCGCATCGCTGGATGACGTGCCGGCGCTGGTGGAGCGCTTCGGGCCCTACCTGCAGACGGTGGGTGTCGCCGCATCGCCGGAGGCGGCGCGCGGGCTGGCGGCGGCGCTCGCGCCGGTCGGTGTGGCGCGGGTTACGACGCTGGGGAGGATGGCCTGGCCGCCGCAGACGTGGCACCACGACGGGCGCCCGCCGCTGCGGGAGCTGGTGCGGTGGTGCGATCTGGAGACGGCGGGGTGATCCGGGGGTCGGCGCACGCGTAGGGAGGGCAGACACGCAGGTCTGCCCCTACGGGTTTCTGTGCGCGTGGGCGGGCGGCGGTGCGAGGCCGGGCACGGGCGGCCACGCGGGGCCGCCCCTACCCGTGCGTAAGGCGGCCATCGAAGCACGGCGCGAATGCAAACACCCCCTCCCCCCGGCAGTTTGGGGGGAGGGGGATGCGTCGCGGAGCGACGCTGGGGGTGGGGCCTACGGCACCTACCCCAGCCACTCCTCCTCGTCCTCTTCGTCCTCGTCCTTGGCGGCGGGGGCGACGGGGATGACGGGTTTGGGGCGCGGCGGGTCCGGGGAGATCAGGACGTTGGAGGCGGCGGCGTAGAACGGCGGCGCGTCCGGGTTGTCCAGGCGGATGTGCAGGAGGCGGCTTCCGTCGCCCGTCTTTCCCAGCACCGCCGCGATCTCGCCGAGGCCCGCCGAGCAGCACACCTCGTCGCCCACCTTGGGGATGCGCTCGGCGCCGGTGCTCCATCCCGGGTAGGCGGCGCGGTCGATCCGCAGGTCGGCGTTGGGACGCCGGCCGTTGGTCTCCGGCGCGCCTTCGGGGCGCGGCACGGCGCCGGCCCCCATCGAAAACCAGCTGCTCATCTCACCTTGCACGGAACGGGACAGCGGACGGCCGGGGCGCCCCCGGTGCGTTCCCGGGGGCCTGTTCCGGGAGCCGCTTACTTGTGCCGGAACGTGATCCGGCCTCGCGTCAGGTCGTACGGCGACATGCTGAGGGTCACTCGGTCCCCTTCCAGCACGCGGATCTTAAACTTCCCCATCTTGCCGGCCGCATAGCAGAGCACGATGTGCCCGTTCTCGAGCTTCACGCGGTACTTGCGGTCCGGGAGCACCTCGCTCACCAGCCCTTCTACCTCAATTCCCTCTTCCTTAGCCAATTGTAGCCTTTTCGCTGAAGAAAATCCAATGCACGAAAAAGCCCGCGGCATGCGTCAAGCGGTGACGCGCGCCGCGAGCTGTGTGCGGGCCGATCGCGCCGGCCTCGTGCGCGGGTGTGATCCCGGCCTCCAAAGATAGCGTCTTCAAGGGACCGGCACAACGTCCCCGCACCTCGAACGCGAGCAGAATGCTGCATTTCGACTCGTCTGACGGGACGGTGGCGCGGGGCGCGGACGTGCTCGCCGCGATGCTGCGTGAGCGCACGACGGACCTGCGGCGCGTGGCTCTTGACGAGTTCCGCGAGTGGCTTCTTCGGCAGCTTCCCGGCTGGCGGCTCGACCCCGTCTTCGCGCAGCGCGAGCGGATCCGCGACCTGCGCCGCGCATCCCCGCGCCTGCGTGTGCTGGAGCGCGATCGGCGGCGCGTGGCCAGGGCGGACGCGGACTCGCCCGAGGGTGAGCGGCTGCGACAGGTGGAGGAGGAGCTGAGGGGCGTCGCCAGCGCGGTGGAAGGGCTGACGGGTGCGCTGGAGGATGCGGACGAGGACCGGCGGGCGTCGCTGCGGGAGAAGCTGGACGCCTTTCGCGCACGCCGCGCCGCGCTGGAGGCCGAACGCGACGTGCGGATCGCGGCGAGCCCCGAGCGCGTGCTGCTCGTGCGGCTGGATGCGGAACTGGAGCGCCTGCGCGAGGAGAGCGGCGTCGGCGCGGAGGAGGCGCGGCTGGATGAGATGATGCGCGCGCAGGGACGCCGCTCCGGGCGCGCGGGTGGCGGATTCGAGGCGGCGGCGCTCCGGGCCGTCCGCGAACATATTCTCCCGGAGCTCGGCGATGGGCCGCTAACGGTGCTCACCGGCGTCACGCTGGGCACCGCGCGCACGGAGCTTGACCAGGTCGTCGTATGCGGTTCAGGAGACACGCCCGTCGAGGTGCTCGCGGTCGTCGAGGCGAAGCGCAACCCGAACGACGTGGCGCACGGGTTCACGCGGCGGCAGGCCGACCTGGCGTGGCTGTCCGGCCAGCGCGCCGCGTACGATCCGGCGCAACACGTCACGAGGCACTTCCCCACCGGCCACTTCGACCGCGCGGAGCACGAGCAGGATGGCGCGCGATTCGTCTTCGACCCGAGCTCCTTCCACCGCTTCCATCCCGAGGACGGGCACTTCCTCGACGGCCTCTACTTCGTCACACGCGCCACGCCGCTCGCGGGGCTTTCGGGCGCCGCGCTGGGCCGCCTGCGCCACCGCGCCGCCACCGATGAGCGCTTCGCACCGGCAGATGACGCGTACCTGGCGGATCTCCTGGCCTGGTGCCGCACGCTGACCGAGCCCATCGAGACACCCGACGTGCTCGCCCTCTACGCCGCCGAGCCCGAACGCGCGCGCCAGATCCTCTTCCTGACCTGACCGGGCCCTAAATACCGATTCTCTGGAATCGCGTGGATTGGGGGAATGGTCTCATGATCCTTCGGGCTGTACAGAACTGTCGGATTGGTATAAAGCAAAAGGGGAGACGCGGAGAAGTTCACTCCGTGTCTCCGCGCCTCCGCGTGAGCCCCGCTTTCGGCTACTGCGGCGGAATCGGGACGTCGAACTCGCCGTTGGTGATGGTGACGGGGTTCAGCGGGTTCGGGTCGCTCGCGCGCACGGCGACGCCGCTGAAGGTGCCGCGCACGCGCACGTCGGTAAGGCGCGTCACGTTGACCGTGCCGAGCGCCAGGACGTAGGCGTTGGACGTGAGCCCCGCCGTGTCCGGCGAAGTGGTGAGCTTGGCCACGTCCAGGTCGCGCGCGAACACGCCGACCCGGCAGCTCCCCGGCGCCGTCTGGCAGCCGAGCGCGTCGATGCTGTAGGAGCCGGTCTTCGTCAGCGCGCCCAGGAGGAGCGAGAAGCCGTCGCCCTTTGTGCCGCCGCTCTGCCGGAAGGCGACCACGGCGAGGACGCTGTCACCGCGGATGGCGCTTGCGCCGGTCGCCGGCTGCGTGAGCGCGCCGTTCTCGATGGGGAGCTCGCCGCTGGCCTCGTAGCTTCCGGTGATGGCACCGCGGTAGTCGAAGCGCACAGTCCCCACCGGGTCGAGCGGCTCGGTGCCGGTGCCGTCGCCGCACGCGGCAAGGAGCACGGCGCAGAACGCCGCAAGGAATCTGGAGCGCATCGCTTACTCTCCCGCCAGGGCGGATAGCGGCGGAGTCGCGGCACGCTTGCGCCGCGGCGGAAAGCGCGCTTCCAGCTCGCGCCACCAGGTGCCCTCCGCGTTGCGGAACTCGCGCGGATAGGTGCGCGCCGCTTCGGCCAGCGCGACCCGGGTCAGGCAGTACCGGCAGGTGCCGGCACGGCTGCAGTCGCACTCTTCGTCTTCCTGGTACTCAAGGAGTAGGGCGAGAAGCCCCGTCAGCAGGTCCATCGGGATGCGGAGAAGGTGGAGGGGAGCGCGCGCCCAGACCGGCAAGGAAACGGACAGGCCGCCGCAAACCCTTGCAGGAAACAAGGATAACGACTTCCGTCGCATTGCGCTACGGGTTCGTGCGCAAAGACGCGGGGAGGGCAGCCGGCGCCCTCCCCGCATCTCGTGTCCAACAGCCGCGTGCTACCGCGTGCGGACGATGGAGAGCCGCACCTCGGGCGCGGCGGCGTTGGGGAGCGTGTTGAACGCCGGCCCGCCGCCGAAGCGGTGGCCCAGCTCCCGCCGCTCGCGCTGGCGCAGGCGCATCTCGAAGCCGCCGTCGCCGCCCGACGCGCCCTGGCTCGCGGCCTCGGCGACGGCGCGCGACAGGGTGGGTCCGTTGGGCGAGAGCACCGGGTTGGGCCCGCCGACCGGCCGCACGATCCCCGTGGCCGTCACCGTGACGGCGGCCACTTCGCCGCCCCCGGTGGAGGCGTAGAAGGGGATCACGACGTACTCCGCGCCCGTGGTGCCGCCGTCCAGGCAGAGCGCCGAGGCCGCGGCGCCGCTGGCCTGGTACACCTGCCCGACCGGGGCCAGCGGCACCACCGTGCAGGTGCCGGAACCGGTGGCCCCGCCGCCGGAGGTGCGCACCTCGGCACGGATCGCGGGGAGCACGCCCAGGCGCAGGTACGCGTTGCCGGTGGCCGCCAGGTCCACGCGCCGCGGCACGCCGTTCTGCAGCGTGTCCACCTTGAGGCGGAAGCCCCCAAACGCGTCGTTGCTCAGCGCCTGGCGGAAGTTCCAGCTCGGGTGCGTGTACTGCGCGGGGACGGCGGGGACCGCGTCGTCCGTGTAGATGGCGACGCCCCAGTTCTGGAAGAGAGGGAGCGGGTCGGTGCCCAGCTGCGCCGTCAGGTTCACGATCCCGCGCGTCTTGGCGTTGACCAGGTTGAACCAGAGGTCGCGCTCGCCGCCGCCCCTCTGGTCCGCCGCGTAGCGCAGGAACTGCCAGGCGGAGCCGCGGGTGGCCAGGTCGTCGTCGGGCTGGATCGGCGAGTTCTCGCTCGGCGCCTTGTAGTACTCGTTCACTCGCCCGAAGTTGGGGACCTGGTAGCGATTGAGCGCGCTCAGCCGCGTGGGGTCGGAGAAGAAGGCGTTGGTGATGGCGATGTTCTGCCGCGGCCCCAGCCCCGACGCCGACGCGTAGAAGGAGAGCTCCTCCGCGATGTGCGCCAGCCCCTCGTCCAGCCAGGTCTCCTCGAAGTCGTCCGCGTCGTTGACGTACAGGCGGCGCGAGGCGTTGATCAGGTGCTGGAACTCGTGCGACAGCGTGGCGAAGGTGGTGGTCTGCACGTAGTTCTTGGAGCGCGCGTTCCCGTTGACGCTCCCCGTGGGGTCCGGCGCCAGCAGGTAGAACATCTCGCGCACGTTGCTCGCCTCGCACCCGTCCGCGTCCTCGTTCCCCCGCTTGGGAAAGAGGTCGCGCCCGTAGAAGAAGCCGCCCACGATGTAGTCCGCGTTGCGCGGCGTGAGCTGGTTCACCGCGCTGGTGAACAGCATCAGGATGCGCCCGTTGCGGTCCACGTCGCTGGGCATGCCGAAGGTCTCGGTGTCCACCGGCCACGAGACCCGCTCGAACTCGTCCGCGAACTGCTGGTACTCCGCGTCGCTGAAGCCGTTGGGCGGGTTGCTGACGTCCGCGAGCACCGCGCTGTGCTCCGAAAGCGCCACCACCCGCACCTGCCGGTTGACGGGCGCGCTGCAGACGGAGTCCGCGTTGACGTTGATGGTGAGCGTCTGGCCCACCGACAGGTTTTCCCTGCCGCCGGTGGGGTTTCGCTCGCAGGCGGCGAGGCCCAGCGCGAGGAAGAGAACGGGGTAGAGGCGTTTCATCACGAGGGTCCTCGCGGGGTTCGTCGCCGGACGGCGGAGGTGCCGCGGCGCTGCAAAGCCAGGGTTCGGTTGGAGCCGACGGCGGGCTCCGTTTTCTGCATCTAGCGCGCCGCGCCCCGTAAGGCAAGCGGGCACGGGCCGGAGTGATACCCTCCCGACCCCGCGGAGTTGCGCGGCGTCACATCAGGAGCGTGTCCACCCGGTGCGCGTGTACCATGTCTTCGCACGGCGACCAGGCGAAGACGGTGAACCGCCCGTCCTGCGACGCCACCAGCGCGAGCGCGTCGTGCTGATCATGAACGAATTGGGCGGCCGAAAGGTGACGGGTTCCCCCCAGCCGCGACGGCTCCACGACCGTGGAGGTGTTCCCCACCACCGGCTCGGTGACCGACACCCGCTCCACCCGCGTGCTCCCGCGCCGCACGATCTTGACCCCGAAGGCGAGGAGCTCGTAGCGCTCGTTGATGACCGTGGCGCCGTCCACCGCGGTGAGCCGCGCCACCGCGTCCACCGAGCGGCGGAAGGCTTCGCGCCAGATCGGGTGGCTGCGCTCCTCGGCCGGCGCGGCGAGCACCTCGGTAAGGTCGGCGAACGGGGTGACGGTGTAGGGGATGGGGCGCGCGGCCGATGCGTGCCACCCGTCGCCGTCGCCGGGGACCACCAGGAGCGAGCCGCCCCGCCCGTGCGCCCGCATGGAGACGGCGAGCTGCGACAGAACGTTGGTGGGCCCCGCGGCCGGCGCCGGCGCCTCGAAGCCGAGCAGCGAGGAGAGGAGCGTTGGGCAGTCCGGGAGGGAGGCCCCCGCCTCGTCCACCACCTTGATGCGCTCCCCCTCCAGCACGGCGACGGTGCCGTACTTGTCGTACTCGTCGCCGCGGCGGTACTTCACCACAAGGAGCCCCGGGTCCACCACTTCAAGGACGAAGCAGATGGTGGGCACGCGGCGCGTCGTCCCCCACACCCGCAGCACGTCGCCAACCGGCCAGACGCCCAGGTGGGTGCCGGGGCCCTCCACGGCCGGGGCGAGCCGGGCCAGGTCGCGCGGGTTCAGCGGGAGCGGGCGCTCGAAGACCATCGCGTGCCCCGCCGCTTCCGGCGGGATGAAGGCGAGCGAGATCTTGGGCGAGTGCCCCTCCTCGCGGCGCAGGCTGGCCCAGAAGGATGCGTTGATCACCGCCTCCACCGTGCGCGCGTCCGGCTGCGGCGCGAAGTCGGTGACGCCGACGGCTTCCGCGTGCGCCAGGTGCGCCGCGAGCTGCTCCACCACCGTGGGCGCCACGATGCGCGCCGCGGGGTACCCAGGCTTCCTCTTCGTCTGCTCCGGCATTCTCGTTCCGTTCGGGTCGGTCGCGTGCTTTCCTGCCCGGAAGGATGCGAACAATGGCGCCCGGATGCCAGGGGGTGGGTCTGTCTGGCGGCGGCGGCGCACCCTATACTTGCGGGGTCGCGCCCACCCTCGCACCCGGTACCGCCATGTCCGCCCCGCCCGCCGATGACTCGCTGGATCGCGTGCGCCGCGTGTGCCTGTCGCTTCCCGAGGCGTTCGAGCAGGAGGCGTGGGGGGCGCCCACCTTTCGCGTCCGCAAGCGCATCTTCGCCATGTTCGCCGCCGCCGGCAATCACCACGGCGGCGGGCGCGACGGGCTCTGGCTGGGCGCGCCGCTGGGCGTGCAGGAGATCATGGTGCGGTCCGAGCCGGAGAAGTTCTTCGTGCCGCCGTACGTGGGGGTGAAGGGATGGATCGGCGTCCACGTGGACGCCGTGGACGACGAGGAGCTGCGCTCGCTGGCCGTGCAGTCGTACTGCATCGTCGCTCCCAAGAAGCTCCAGGCGCTCGTCTCCGGTTAACCCGCTCGCCAACCGATTATGGCCAAGAAGCCCGCGCAGGAGCTTCCCATCCTCCTCTTCGAGGATTCCGACGCCTTCGCCGAATGGCTGGACCGGCACCACCGCGAATCGCCGGGGGTGTGGATGCGGCTCGCCAAAAAGGGCGCGGCGCTCCGCTCCCTGTCGTACGCCGAGGCGCTGGACGTGGCGCTCTGCTACGGGTGGATCGACAGCCAGAAGAAGGGCTTCGACGAGGTGTCGTGGCTCCAGAAGTTCGGTCCGCGCGGCCCCAAGAGCCTCTGGTCCAAGATCAACCGCGACAAGATCGAGGCGCTCACCGCGGCGGGGCGGATGAAAGAGGCGGGGATCGACGCCGTGGAGCGCGCGAAGGCGGACGGACGCTGGGATGCCGCCTACGATTCGCAGCGCAACGCCACCGTCCCCGACGACTTCCAGGCGGAGCTGGACCGCTCCCCCGCCGCGCGCGACTTCTTTGCGTCGCTGGACGGCGCCAACCGCTACGCCATCCTCTTCCGCATCCAGACCTCAAAGCCCGAGGCCCGTGCCGCCCGCATCGCCACTCTCGTCGCCATGCTGGAGCGGGGGGAGAAAATCCATTAGGCACCGGGGCACCCACACCGGGGGGGCGCCGCGGGCGTCGCCGGGGGGTGAACAGCGCCGCGGGCACCGCCGGAGGGTGAACAGCGCCACGGGCGTCGCCGGAGGGTGAACAGCACCGCGGGCGTCGCCGGGGGCTGAAGCCCCCGGCTGGAACTACGCGAAGTCCGCTGAAGCGGACTGGGTGCCGCCGTGTCCCAAAAATTCTGTCATCCTGAGCGAGCGCCTCTCTGACCTCGCCCGTGCGCCATCGCTCGGCGCGAGCGAAGGATCTACTGCGCGTGCCTCGAGGGTAGCCGTGGGCGCGGGTCACTTCGCTCATCCACGATCGGTAGTGTCGTCAACAATTCCAACTCGAGAATACAGAATGCTCCGCTCGCTGACGCTGGCGCTCGTCGCCTGCACGATTTTCTGCGCACCAGGGCGCGGCCAGACTTCCCCCGCGACGCCCGGGGACTCGCTGCTCCAGGCCGCACGCGCCGATGCGGACCGGGACGCGCGGGACCCGTTCGTGGGCGGCTACTTCGGCTCCAGCTTCCTGGGTGGGGCGGCCCTCGGCCTCATGGCGCCCATCGTCGCGCTGTTTCCGAACCGGGAAACGGCTACGGTCGCGGCCGCAGGTGGGGTGCTCGTGTTCGCGACGTTCGATCAGGCGGGGCAGCCGGTGAGGACGCTCCCGGACTCCATCCGGTGGCGCGTCGCGGAGGAGCCACCCGAGTATCATGAGGCTTACCGCGCGGCGTATGCACAGCGCCTGACAAGACGGCGCGTCAGGGCGGCGAAGACGGGAGGGATTACCGGTGCGCTGGCGGGGGTGGGGTTCTTTGGGTTCCTGGCGTATTCGTTCGCGACGGCGGATTTCTGAGCTGCGATGGACGGATCGCGGTCCTGTAAGCGGATTGCGGTGCAGCGAGGGGCACGGGCAGCCACGCGGGGCTGCCCCTACGGGATTCGGTGCGGTTGCGATGCGGGGCGCAGGGTAGCGCCGCAACCGCTCGCGACGCGATATTTCCGGGGACTACGAATGTTTTGCCGGTCGTCACACGCGCGCGACGTTGCGCGTTCTTCATCCGCCCCCCTCTCCGCAGTGAATCACCCGCAGCTCCCGTAACGCATGATCCGCCGTATCAGCTTCGCCGTGCTCGCGGTGGCACTCCTGGCCGGCTGCAAAGATGGAGGCCCCTCGGGGCCCGACGTCACCGACACCACGGCGCCCACCGTCGTGATGCCGGAGCCGGGGGTGCAGTTCGGTCCCAACTGGCGCTATTACAAAACCAACCGCGGCACCGTGGGCGGAACGCTGAGCGACGACCAGCAGGTCACCCGCGCCACGGTGCAGGTGAACGGCGGGGCGGAGCAGTCGCTCAGCATCCAGCCGAGCACATCGGCGAACTTCCTGGCAGAGGTGACGCTGCCCCTGAACGGGGACAATACGGTGGTGGTGCACGCCTACGACGCGGCCGGCAACCGCGGGAGCAGCGCGCTCGTGATGACGATCGTCACCGAGGGCCCGCCGCCGGCGGACGTCAGCTCGCCGGTCGACGGGCAGACGTACAGCTACACCTCCACCTACGGGGTCAGCCTCTACGGAACCAAGAACTCCTACGCGGTCGCCTACAGCCTCAACGGCGGGCCCCTGGTACGGCTCGGCTATGGGCCGTCCGCGTGCAACTTCGTGTGCTACACCTCGCGGCTGTCCAACCTCCTCCCCGGCGAGAACGTCCTGGAGGTGTACACGTACGACATGGCCGGCAACCGCACGGTCAGGACGATCCGGTTCAGGTGGAACGAGCTGCCCCGGGTGAACGTCACCTCACCGCAGTTCGGCAGTGTGCCGATGGGCCCGGAGAGCGAGCTGCGCATCGCCGGGAGCGCCGACCACGGGCAGAAGGTCGCCCGCCTCACCTGGCAGGTGAACGACGGCCCCGAACAGGAGCTCCCCGGAGCCGGCGGACCGACGGCCACCTTCGAATTCACGGCGCCCCTCCGCCTGGGGACGAACCAGGTGAAGGTCAACGGCTACAACTCCGCGGGATTCAGGAACTCGTACGTGGTGGATGCGGTCCGCACCCTTCCGCCCGGCCCGGCGGGTGCGTGGGCGTCGCTGTCGGCGGGTAATCAGGCCGCGTGCGGGCTCACGACCGCGGGCCGCACGTACTGCTGGGGATCGTACGACTCCCGCGGAGTTCGCCCGGTGCCGGAGGCGGTGGCCGGCGCGCCTTCGTTCGCGCGGGTCTTCTCGGGCAAGCAGCTCAACTGCGGGATCGGCGGTGACGGAGCTGCGTTCTGCTGGGGGAGCCAGCCGGCGCCGGTCGCGGGCGGCCACCGCTTCGCGCGGCTCTCCCTGGGCGGCACCCCGTTCGCGTGTGGCACGACCGTGGATAGTGACGCATACTGCTGGGGGGAGGGGTCGGCGGGGCAGCTCGGCAACGGGACCACGGTCCAGTCAGCCGTGCCGGTGGCCGTGGCGGGCGGCCATCGCTGGAACGACGTCTCCGCCGGGATGGCGCACGCCTGCGGCCTCAACACGGCGGGGGCCGCGTTCTGCTGGGGGAGCAACTCGGCGGCGCAGCTGGGGAACAGCTCGTACGCCCCAAGCGCCACTCCGGTGGCGGTGGGAGAAGGGCACACCTTTGCGTCCGTCAGCGCCGGGGGCAACAGCAGCTGTGGGCTGGATGCCGGGGGAACGGCGTACTGCTGGGGAGCCCTTCGCGCGCCGGGGGGCGTCATCTCTCCGGCGCCGCCCGCTGCCGTAGCCGGGGGGCTGACCTTCCGCTCGATCACGGTGGGGGACGACCACGCGTGCGGCCTCACCACCGCGGGGCGGGCCTACTGCTGGGGATCCAATTACTGGGGCCAGGTGGGGAACGGTACCTCTGCGGCAGGGATGGTCGCGGAGCCGGCGCCGGTGGCGGGCGGCCTCACCTTCACGCAGCTCACCGCCGGTTACGGGTTCGCCTGCGGCGTGACGTCCAACGGCGCCGCATACTGCTGGGGCTACGGGGTCAATGGCCAGCTTGGGAATGGCGGCACGGGCAGCTCCACCATCCCGGTGAGGATGATCGATCCGGTCTGAGCTTTCGGCGCGTGAATCGATGGCGGCCCCGGAACCTCCAGGTACCGGGGCCGTTTTCGTCCGGGTGAGAAAATCCATGGCCGAGGCGCTCAAAGAAGAGTGCGGGGAAGGGGACCTTCTCCGTGTCTCCGCTCGAGCCCCCCAACCACTCATCTACTTCATGGGCACCCCCGCGAGAAAGAGAATCGCGGTGATCGCCGTCCACGGCGTCGCCGACCAGCAGCCGAACGAGTCCAACGCCGCCATCGCTTCGCTGCTGGTGCAGCACGGCGAGCGCCCGGGGACCAGGCACGGGAGGTACACGCCCTTCGAGACCGTCGAGGTGCACCTCCCGCAGTTTCCCGCCATCCCCCCGCGCGTGGGCAATAATACGAAGACGGCGCTGGGGGCTCCCGCCCCGCACCGCGGGAAGGAATCGCGGCGCCATGGGCGGTGGCAGCTCCGCTCCGGACGCGACTACATCGAGAAGACCAGGGACGCGCTCCACGAGACCCCGCGCGGCGCCGACGAAAAGCGCGCCGGGTTCGCGCCTGGCGAGCCCACCGACGCGGCGGGCGAGCTCGGCTACCAGTTCATGCACATGCTGCTGCGCGACCACGAGCCCGGCGGCGGCGCGCGCTCGTACGTCACGACGGTGCTGCGCGGCCTCCGCCGCGGCGGGCCCGGCGTGCCGGTGGACAGCGACGCGCGGGCGGCCGTGGACGGACGCGAGGGCACGGACGAGCGCGAGGTGGACGTTTACGAGGTGTACTGGGCCGACCTTTCGCGCCCGGGCCAGGGAGCCCTCGGGTTCTTCAGCACCGCGTACCAGCTCCTGCTGCACGTGGCCACGCTGGGCAGGCAGGCGGTGGACGACACGAAGTTGGACTACCCGTCGGGGCCGTGGAAGGCGATCCGTTTCGTGCAGTGGCTCGCCGTGCTCCTCCTGACGCTGCCGATCCCGCTCCTGAACCTCGTCCTCCTGATCGTGGGCTTCGGCGTGATCCCCGCCGGCGCCATCGCGGGGTACACCCGCGGCCCGGACGTCGCGCTGTGCGCCGTGCTGGGCGCGGCGGGCGTGATGCTGGCGTACCTGTGGATGCGGCCCAGGGTGCCCGCCCGGCCCTTCACTTGGAGCGTGCTGCCCTTTGTGTTCGCCGCCGCCACGGCGGCGGGAGGGGTGGGCGCGGGCCTCGCCGCCAGACGGGTGCCCGGGTGGGCCCACATCGGGGAGGGCACCGCGATCACGATCGCCTGGTGGGTAGTGGGGGGCGGAATCGCGTACTGGGTGGGCTCCAGCTACCAGCGGCTGCGCACAGGTGCGCTCGCCACCACCATGGCCGCATACGTCCTGTCGTTGTCGGTATTCGCGTACTGGATGGTGAAGCTGCGGAGCGTGTTGGACGTGGTCCCCCGGCTGGAGACGGCGACGCTGCGGACGATGCAGCTCATCTTCGCCGTGCTCGCCGCCTGCCTGGTCCTGCTGTGGCTCTGTGCCATCGCGCTCGTCATCCTCTGGTTCGTGGCGCGCTGGGACGCGTGGCGGCGCCGCGACCGCAAGCTCCCTTTCAGAGACGATCCGCGATGGAGCCGCTGCCGCGCCGCGCTGCGCACGGGCCGGCTCGCCATCGGGCTCTCGACGGGCGCGCTCTACGGCTTCACCCTCCTCGCCTGGGCCGGGATCTTTTCCTACACGGTCAACCGGTTCGACATCTTCTCCCACGTCAGGGTGGAGGAGTCCGGTCCCTACCCGGCGCTTGCGGTCCTCCTCCCGGATGTATCCTCTCTGCGGGCGATGGACAATTCGCTCGCGAGGCAGGACCTGTCCGCGATCCAGGACGCGGCGAAGGATACGACCGGCCCGCCCAGGGATGCCCGGGCGGACTCGGCGGCGATGCGGATGGCGGAGCACGATGCCGCGAGCTTCACCGTACCCGAGTACTTCCAGGGGCTGATCGCCCAGAGCATCACGCCGGCCGCGCCGTTCGCCTTGCTGCCCATTCTCGCCGCCATGTTCCTCCTCCTGTGGATGGCGCTCCCATCGGTGGCGGCGGAGGGGAACGCGGCATCGGAGTGCACCAACCCGGAATCGCGCCGCATGGGGCGCTGGCTCTCGCGCGGGCTGGACTCCACCCGCCTGGTGACGCACCTGTTCTACGCCGCGATGCTGATCCTGCCGGCGTTTCTCGCCCTCGTGCACGTGTCGAAAACGCGCGGCTGGGGCTCCGTGGTGGCGCTCAACGCCTACCTGGAACTGAAGACCTACGCGGCCGCGGGCCTGGCGGGGACGATGATCGCGGCATCCGCCGTGTTCATCCTGGGTATCCTGGTGAAGTTCGGCGGGTCCGCGCTGGACGTGATGCTGGACGTCGACAACTACCTGCGCACTACGCCGCCCGAGTCCACGCCGCGGGCGCGCATCTGCCAGCGGTACGTGTCGCTGCTCCGCCACGTCGCCGGGGCGAAGGCCGACACGCGCTACGACGGTGTGGTGATCGTGGCACACAGCCTGGGTGCGCTGATCTCATGCGACCTGCTGCGCTTCCTCCAGCGCGAGAGGGCGAACGGGGGAGACCCGGCGCTCGCGCCGCTCGGCTTCGGCCCCAGGGACGGCGGGGGCGAGGTCCCCATCACCCTCGTCACCATGGGCAATCCCGTGCGGCAGCTCCTGTCACGCTTCTTCCCGCACCGCTACCAGTGGGTGCGCGACAGGCCGGACAACGGCACCACCCCGCTCCAGACGTTCGATGCGGATCTGCCAAATGCGGCTCACAGGTCGAGCACCCCCGACGCGCGCTGGCTGGGCGTGCGCCGCTGGGTGAACGTGTACCGAAGTGGCGACTACGTGGGCCGGTCGCTCTGGCTGTCGGAGTGGTACCACCGCACCCGGCACGGCAGCGGTGGCGGCCGATTCAAAGAGCCTCTCTTCACCTCTACCACGCGGCACGGGAGCGTGGAGGTGTCCGAGGGGTGCATTGGCGCAGGCGCGCACACCCATTACTGGGACATGAGCGCACCGGACGTTTCCGAGCAGATCGACCGGCTGATCGCGACCGCCTGAACGGCGCGTCTGGCGGGGACACTGGGGTTGGTGCGCGTTCTGCGCGCCAACCGGCCACGGCCGCACCTCAGCGCTCGGCGTCGGCGACGGCTTCGGCGGGGGTGGTGCCGGCGTAGACTACGCGCATCACGGCGGGATAGTAGCGGTCGAAGCCGGCGACGCTGGCGCGCACCAGGTTCTGCACCATCGTCTCGCCCAGGACGCCGCCCTCCATGTCCACGCTGGCCTTGTAGCGGATCTCGCCGTCCTCCATGTCCATCTCGAAGTTGCCCACACGCAGGCCGTAGTTGGCACGGGTGAGCACCTCGCACACCTGCAGGCGCTTGTCGGGGGGCACGCGGAAGCCCACACGCGCGTAGCAGCACACGATCTCCAGCTTCTCGTCCACGCGGAAGAGGAAGCTGTAGACGGTGTGCTCGCCCGCCATCTCACACACCAGCCCGTCGCTCTCGGACTCGGTGTAGCTCCACTCCATGGCGTCCAGCGCGCCGCGCACGATGGGGAGGAGCACCGGCACCTCGACCCCGGAATGGATCTCCCGGAGGAGGCGGTCCACCTCCGTCTCGTCGGATTCGAAGCCGGGGTCGTCGCCGGGGCTCATGGTCAGTCGCTCCGGCCCGGATCGGAGTTGGTGGTGCCGCCGACGGAATCCAGCGCGGGCGTGGGCGCCATCCCGCTGTCCACCACCGCCGCATCGCCCTTCGCCCCGGACTGCCCCGCATCGCCGCCGCACGCCGCCAGCGCCGCCGCGGCCAGCACGATCCCCACCATTCGCTTGCGCATCGCAGATCCCGTTTTCCCGAGGAGCTTCAACCGACCCCCCGGCGAGCCGCGCAAGGGCGGTGCCGGGCCGGCGAACAGCCATACCGTCCGTGTTCAAACGCGGGCATCTACATTGCAGGTTCGAAAGAGTCCCTCCCGGAAGGTCAAAATCCCTCGTCAAAGGATGGAACGCGCATGCCGTTTCCCCGCATCGCCGCGCGCGCACGCGTGGTACTCGGCGCCGTAGCCGCCGCGCTGCTGGCCGCCTGCTCCGCCGACGCACCCACCGCGACCTCCCCGACTCCGCAGGAACCCCGCTTCTACACCTACCCGAACGCCATCTACAGGAGCCACATCGAGTTCGGCGCGCCGATCGGGTCCCCTTCCAGCGACGTGCGGCTCTCCAAGAACACGCATTACCTCTCCTACAACTGCACGCGCGGCGGGCCCAACTGGGTGTCGTGGAACCTCAACAAGACGCACTACGGCGATGCGCCGCGCGCCACGAGCTTCTACTCGGACGCGACGCTCCCCAGCGGGTGCTACCGCGTGACCACCTCGGACTACACCAACTCCGGCTACAGCCGCGGCCACATGGTGCGCAGCGAGGAGCGGACGTGGTCCACCGATCAGAACAAGCAGACCTTCCTGATGACCAACATCCTGCCGCAGTACCAGGACCTGAACGGGGGGCCGTGGTACAAATTCGAGCAATACCTGCAGACGCAGGCGCAGACGTATGACAAGGAGATCTACATCATGGCGGGCGGCTACTCGTACAGCGGCACGCTGCTGGGGGCGGGGAAGGTGTCCATCCCTACCCGCAACTACAAGATCGCGCTGCTGATGCCGTACGGTCAGGGACTGGCGCAGGCCACCACCACGGGGAGCATCCAGGTGATCGCCGTCGACATGCCCAACACCACCGGCATCGCGGCGAATTCGTGGGAGACGTACCGCACCACGGTGGATGCCATCGAGAGCCGCACGGGATACAACTTCCTCCCGCTGCTCACCGACGCGGTCGAGACGTACTGGGAAGCGCGGTGACGGACGCGACCCGCGCCCGCCTGTTGCGCGCCGCCGACGGGCTGGTCTACACCAGCGAGGGCGACGCGCCGTTCGAATGGGTGGAGCTCGGCGCCGCGCAGGCGCTGACGCCCGAGGGGTTCCGCGCCCTGGCAGGCGCCGAGCCCGGCACGCGCGTGGAAGAGGTGCCGCTCGACCGCTTCTTCGCCGGCCACATCGAGGAGAGCGACCCCGCCGACCCCGCGGCACAGGCGCTCCGCGCGCGGTACCAGGCGCTCCGCGATGCGCTGCGGGACTCGCTCGCGGAGGTGAGCGTCTTCCGCGTGGGCGAGGTCGAGATCCGCTGCTACGTCGTGGGCCGCACGCCCGGCGGCACCCTCGCGGGGCTCGCGACCACGGCCTGGGAGACCTGACCCGCGGCCATGCCGATCGTCTGTCTGGAAGGGCCGAGCGCGGTGGGGAAGACGACCGCCGCCTCGGCCCTCGCCGCGGCCGGGGCGTGCGTCGTTCCCGAGGTGAACGAGCTATTTTCCCGGCCGGCCGCCGAGGCGCCCGACTGGTACCTGGAGCGGCAGGTGGAGCGCTGGACGATGGCGGCGCGCGCCCCCGGTCTCGCCATCCTCGACGGCGATCCCTTCCAGCCGCTCTGGTACAACTGGTCGTACGGTTTCGACGGGTGGCAGCCGCTGGACGAGCTCGCCGCCTTCCACCGTCCCCGCATCCTGCGCGGCGACATCAACTTCCCGGATCAGTACGTCATCCTCGGCGCACCCGCGGGCGTCCTTCGCGCGCAAGGAGGGGGACGCGACGCGGCGGAGGCACGGCTTCGACGCGCACCTGCGCTTCATCGAGCCGCAGCGCCGCTACTTCGCGGCCATGCAGTCGTTCGCCCCCGCCCGTGTGCACTTCGCCGATGCGCTCTCCGTGGCCGAGATGGTGCGGCTCGTATCCGCCGCCGCCCGTGAGGCAGTGCGCGAGGAACGGCCGGCGGAGCTCTTCGACCGCATGGTGGAGTGGCTGCGCGGGCACGATCCCTCCGCCCTTGTGGAGCGGGACGACGGTATCGAATAGTGCATGCGACGGATGGCACTCACTGTTTCCTCTCCACTGCATCCACGGCACATGGAACCCGGATCCGATCGCCTGCTCAAGCGGGTGTGGCTCGTCAACGGCTTCATCGTCCTCGCGCTCGGCCTGCTCTCCATTGGGATGTTGCTGTTCACCTTTCTCGGCGAGACCTTCCGGCCGCGCTCGGAACCGGCTGTGCGGGTCGCCGCGGGTACGCCGGACGCTCGCTCCGCGCCGCGCGCCATCCGCTACGGCGCACCCACAGTCGTACGGGGAACTCCCACGCAGCTTGTGACTGTACATCACGGCGAGGCCGACCAGCCGCTCGCGGAAAACTACGCTGACGAGGCATATTCGACGACCAGCCGCGGTGCATATCACGGCCCCGTCGTGAACGTCATCTTCCTCACTCCGGGCGCGCCGCAGGGCCGCGTCCTGCTCGACCATCCTGCACTCATTCGTAACTTGCAGTACCCGTCCCGGGAGCGACCGGACGCGTACCTCAGTCCGGGTGGCGGCAGCCAGGCCGATTCTCTCCAGACCTGGATCTCGTATGAGATCGCCGACCGCGACACGAACGGTGACGGCAAGCTCAGCGCCGCGGACCAGGCCGGGCTCTTCGTGAGCGCGCTGGACGGAACCGGCCTGCGCCGCGTCCTGCCCGACCCGTTTCGGCTGGTCTCACACGAGCCGACGCCGGACCGCCGCGGGCTGCTCGTGATGGCGCTGGAGCCGCCCAGGGGGAAGGAGGTGAAGGAGGAGGAGATGCGGCAGCGCAGCTTCATCTACGACGTCGCGAGCGGGCGATTGGTCCCATACGCCGTCCTCGATTCCGCCGCGGACCGCGCCGCCCGCATCGTCGGCAGGTAGCAATCGGAGCGCGGTTCTCGTACGCTCCGTCCGCCCGGTGGCCCGGCCGGTGCGCCTCCACTGCCGTATCGCTCTAAATGGCGCAGCTGCATGCGCTTCAGTGCCCCCACAGGCGGCAATTCCGCGCTCCAAAATGTGTCTTGCTGACCTTGCGAGATGCACCTATCCTCCGTGTGCGCATCATGACACGAGAGGAGAGGAGGATCGATGACCAACAGCTACGAGGCCGAGAAGATCGAGCGCATGTGGACGGATGCTGAGATCGACGCCATAGCGGACGCGGCCGTGGAATTCCCCCCGATCACGGAAGAAGATCTGAAGCGTGCGGTGGCGGTATCCGCGTCGGGCAGAATCAAAGTTCCGATCTCGGTCCGCATAGACGAGCTGGCCCTCGAGACAATCAAGGCCGAAGGTCCGCGTTACCAGACGCGGATAAACGACCTGATCGTCGCGTATGCGCAGGGGACAACATGCGCCCTGCGCCCGGATGTCGTCGAGGGGTTCCAAGCATTCGGTGGGGATTGGGTATCTCGGATCAACGACGTGCTCGAAGACCATCTTCGTCAACAATCCAACCGGGAGTCGCGTCAACAGCGGTGAGCACGTTCGCGTTGCGTGCCCTGCTCGCATCGGCGGTACCGTATGCCGCCTTAGCGATCTTCATCGGCTACGCTGCCTACGGGGTATACCTCGACCTCAAGGTTGGGGAGTACCGCATGCGCGAGCCGCCGCCGAAGCCAGAGCGCTGGAATGCGCGGTACTACGCGCCCGGTGCCGAGCCATGGCTCACCCGCTGGAGGCGATGGCACCGGCGGAAGGCCGCGGTGTGGCTGGGGTGCATCGCAGGTGGTAGCCTGCTCTACTGGATGCTGAAGCCCTGACTGGACGCCGCTAGAAACGTGGGTGCGGTAGCCAGGTGTCGGAGCGGGCCCACGCCTGCTGGAAAGCGGCGAGCGCCTGGTCCGCGTCGGCGGTGCGGTGCTGGGCGCGGAGGGCCTGCTCCAGGCCGACGAGGCTCCAGCCGTTGTGCGGACGGCGCTCCAGAGCCTCGCGAAAGACGCGCTCGGCGTCGGCGGGCCGGCCCTGCTCCAGGAGGAGCGTTCCCAGCCAGTCGCGCACGGCGAAGGGGAGCGGCTCGGGCTCGTCGTACATGAGGGCGTCCTCCAGGCGGGCGGCTTCCTGGAAGGCGGCGACCGCATCGCCGGTGCGGCCCTCCACGCGCAGGATCTCGCCGCGCAGGAGGGCGCCCACCACGCTCAGGAGGCGCGCGGGCTGGTGGACGCGGAACATGCTCGTGGCCGGCGCGTGGCGCGCCAGCGAGTCCACGAGCGCCAGGTAGGCGCGCGCGCTGTCCGGCCGCGCAAGGCGGAGATGGGCGTGCCCGCGCGCGAACGCCCACAGCCCCTGGTGAATCGGGTGCACGGGAGCGCGGGTCAACTCCAGGATCTCGTCGAAGCGCCCGAAGCGCAGGAGGACGAGCGAGTGCAGCCCCGCGCCGTCGGCGGGCACCAGCTTCGTGTAGTCCCTAGCCGCCTGGATGGCGAGCGCGCCCTGGCCGTCCATGGACGCGGAGAATAGGAGCATGTGCAGGTTGTGCGAGGGATAGATGGAGATCCCCTCGCCGACCGCCGCCCGCTGGTCCGAGTGCCACGCCTGCACGTTGACCCGCGTCGCGTCGCCCCAGCGCCCCACGCGGTTGTAGGTGTGCGACGGCATGTGCAGGATGTGGCTCGCGCCGGGGATGGCGCTCCCCAGCAGGTCCGCGCACCGCTGCGCTTCGCGGACCTTGGGCGTGGTTTCGGTGGCGTGGATGTAGAGGTGGCAGGCGCCCGGGTGAGCAACGTCGCGCGCGAGCACCTCCTCCAGCACGCCGACGATGCGCGCGACGGAGGGCTTGGTGAGCGGCCAGACTCCGCGGCGAGGCTCCAGGAGCATCAGCGCGTCGGCGTAGAGCGTCGCCACTTCGTCGTTCTGCGGAGCGCTCCGGTACACCCCGGCCATCGCGTTCACGAAGGCGGTGTCCAGGCTCTTTCGCCCCGCCGGGGCGTGCGCGGGGAGGTAGCGGACGGCCATGGCTTCCGCGAGCGCGCGCTCCACGGGCGTGGCGCGTACCCGGGCGAGCGCACGCGCGCGCGTGGCGGCGGCGTGCGCGGCGGGTGCGTCGGCGTCGTCCATGGGACTGTTCAGATATGGCCCCAGCGACCACGCCTCGCCCCACCAGCACATCGCGCACTCCGGGTCGCGGCGCCGCGCCTCCGCGAACGAGCGGCGCGCATCCTCCGGCGCGAACGAGTACATCAGCCGCACGCCCTGGTCGAAGTACGCCTGCGCCTCCGGCACCCGCGTCGACACGGGCCACGTGAAGCTGCCGAGCACCCCCGCGTAGACCGGCATCGCGCCGCCTTCCGCCTGTTGGGCATCGGCGGGATGCGCGGCGACGGCCATCCCGATCGTGAAGGCGACGAAGAGACGGGCGAAGGGGTTCAGCGGCATCGGCGAGGAGCTGGGTCGAAGAGAGAGCATCATGGGCCGGACGCGGATGTTTACAGCAAAGCCTCACACAGAGAACACGGAGAGAACTACAAGCCACAGAGGAAGCCTTGATCTGTTCTCTCTGTGTCTCTGTGTCTCTGTGTGAGCCATGCAGTTGCGGTTCTCTCTGCGTCTCCGCGCCTCCGCGTGAGGCTTCTGGATCACGAATGGTATCAGGCGGGTGCGGCGTCGTCGAGGTCGCGGCCGCGCCATTCCGGGAGGAGGAGCGCGCCGACGATGGCGACGCCAAAGAACCCCGCGAACGTTCCGAACACCGCGCCGGACCCGCCCGCGGCCATCAGCGGCGGCACGGCGAGCGGGGCCAGGATCGAGGCGATCCGCCCGAAGCCGGCGGCCCACCCGGCGCCCGTGGCGCGCACGGCGGTGGGGTACACCTCGGGAGTGGCGGCGTACACCGCGCCCCACGCACCCAGGTTGAAGAAGGAGAGGAGGCACCCGGCCACCAGGATCTCCTCGCGAGAGCCGGCGCGGCCGAAGAGGAGCGCCGCCAGCGCGGAGCCGGCCAGGAAGGTGGCGAGGGTTGGGCGGCGGCCCCACTTCTCGATCAGGTACGCGGACACCGCGTAGCCGGGAAGCTGCGCAAGCGTGATGATGAGGGTGAACTGGAACGACTTCACCAGCGAGAATCCGCGCGCGGTGAGGAGCGACGGGAGCCAGATGAAGGCGCCGTAGTAGGCGAAGTTGATCCCGAACCACACCAGCCAGAGCGCCAGCGTCCTCCGCGCCAGAGCCCCGCGCCAGAGCGTCCCCAGCCCGACGCGTTCGGCCACGGGCGCCGTGAGCGGCGCGGCCTCGGCGGGGGGCTCGACGCCAGCCGCGGCTTCGAAGCGGCGCACGGCGGCCTCCGCCTCGTCCACGCGCCCGCGGCTTTCCAGGAAGCGCACCGACTCCGGCAGGGCGCCGCGCACCACCGCCGAGTAGAGCGCGGGAACGGCGCCAAGCGCGAACGCCCAGCGCCACCCGGCCGGCGAGCGGGGGATGACGTAGGTGCCGATCAGCGCGGCCAGGATCCACCCGAGCGCCCAGAACGCCTCCAGCCCCACCACCACGCGCCCTCGGATGCGCGCCGGCGCGAACTCGCTGATCAGCGTCGACGCCACCGGGAGCTCCGCGCCCAGCCCGAAGCCGATCAGGAAGCGGAACGCCAGCAGCGACGTCACCGACCACGACGCGGCCGCGGCGCCCGTCGCCAGGCCGTAGACGAGGAGCGTGCCGGCGAACACCGTGCGGCGCCCCCAGCGGTCCGCGGCGCTCCCTCCGACCATCGCGCCCAGCGCCATCCCCACGAACCCCACGGACCCGATCCACGCCACGGTCGCCGGCGCCAGGTGCCACTGCGGCGCGAGGGCGGCCATGATGAACGAGATCAGCCCCACGTCCATGGCATCCATCGCCCACCCGGCCCCGGCGACCACCAGAAGGCGGCGGTGGAGGGCGGTAAAGCGGAGGCGGTCGAGGCGTGCGGCGCGGGTCAGCGGCATCGAGGGAAGTGCGTTAGTGCGTTAGTGCGTTAGTGCG
>DASVTZ010000215.1 GCA_036387335.1 Longimicrobium sp. | reverse complement strand
CCTGTACGGCTGCCGCCACTCGCTCACCGACGGCATCCTGCGCGCGTCGGACGTGATGCTGGCCGGCAAGGTCGCCGTGATCTTTGGCTACGGCGACGTGGGCAAGGGGTGCGCGCAGGCGCTGCGCGGCCAGGGCGCCCGCGTCATCATCACCGAGATCGATCCCATCTGCGCGCTGCAGGCCGCGATGGAAGGGTACCAGGTGACGACGCTCGACGAGGTGGTGGCCACGGCGGACATCTTCATCACCGCCACGGGCAACAAGAACATCATCACCGTGGAAGACATGGCCCGCATGAAGGACAAGGCCATCGTCGGCAACATCGGCCACTTCGACAACGAGATCGACATGGCCGGGCTCAAGAAGCGCGGCATCGAGCGGATCAACATCAAGCCGCAGTACGACGAGTACGTCTTCCCGGACGGGCACAGCGTGATGATGCTGGCCGAGGGGCGCCTGCTGAACCTGGGCTGCGCCACGGGCCACCCGAGCTTCGTGATGAGCGCCTCCTTCACCAACCAGGTGATGGCGCAGATCGAGCTTCACCAGAACTCGGGCAAGTACGAGCGCAAGGTGTACACGCTCCCCAAGGTGCTGGACGAAAAGGTGGCGCGCCTGCACCTGGACAAGCTGGGCGTGAAGCTCACCCAGCTCACCGAGAGCCAGGCCGCGTACATCGGCGTGCCGGTGGAGGGGCCGTACAAGCCGGAGCACTACCGCTACTAAGCGGCTCCGGATCGATGCACGACGCAAGAGCGGGCGGCCAGGTGGCCGCCCGCTCTTTTTCAAGCATCCGCGGCCGAGCTTCAGCCGACGATGCCCAAGGTTCGTCCATGTCAGGGGATTCCACCACACGCGCCTCCGTCACTCCCGATACTCCGCCGCGTCTTCCGTGTTTACTTTGCAAGCATAATGTTCGCAACGGCTTACTTGCAGCGGAGGGTGCTGGCGATGCAGGCGAAGACGATCCTGGTCGTGGACGATCACGCCCCGACCCGCGAGGGCTACGTCGCCTTTCTCGTGGATTGCGGGTACCGCGTCATCGCGGCGGCGCACGGTGGCGAGGCGATCCTGCACGTGCACCGGTACCATCCCGACCTGGTGCTGATGGACATCAACATGCCCGTGCTGGACGGGATCGAGACCGCCGAGTCGCTGCGGGAGCACGTGCCGGCCGCGGCGCTGCGCATCGTCGCGCTGACCGGCTGCGAGTCGCAGGTGAAGCGGGAGCGGATGCACGCCGTCTGCGACGACGTCCTGCAGAAGCCGTGTCCTCCCGAGCTGATCACCTCGCGTATCCAATCGCTCATTGGGATGGCTTCTTGAACGACTGCCCCACGGAGGCAACCATGAAGCGCGTTCTCCTGGTGGACGATCACGAGGATAGCCGCATCATCTACCGCACGGCCCTGCAGCACGCGGGGTTTTCCGTCGCAGAGTGCGGCGACGGGGAGAGCGCCGTGCGCTCCGCGCGCCAGCACACCCCCGATCTGATCCTGATGGACCTGTCGCTTCCGGTGCTCGACGGCTGGGAAGCGACCCGCATCCTGAAAGCGGACGAGCGGACCCGGCACATCCTGATCGTCGCGCTCACCGCGAACGCGCTGCCGTCCCATCGCACGCATGGCAGCGGCCTGAGCTTCGACGGTTTCCTCACCAAGCCGATCAGCCCACGATGCGTCGTCAGCGAGATCGAGTCCCGCTTC
Organism: Longimicrobium sp.; assembly: GCA_036387335.1. Lineage (NCBI taxonomy): Bacteria > Pseudomonadati > Gemmatimonadota > Longimicrobiia > Longimicrobiales > Longimicrobiaceae > Longimicrobium > Longimicrobium sp. The sequence goes on along the minus strand of DASVTZ010000215.1, from coordinate 14,060 downwards.
GGGACGGTCTCGCACGATGCGCCGGCGCAGAGCCGATAGCCGGGAGCAAGACCCAGCCATGGACGATACCGCGAGAGAGACACGCCCCGAGGCCGTTCTCCCGCTGACCCACGAGCGGCGGGAGCGATTCGAGCTGCGGCTGCGGAAGGCCGAGGATTTCCTCCGCCAATCTCTCCAGGAGCTCGACTCCCAGGAGGCTGGCGATGGAGAGGACGGAAAGGCGAGAGCGGCGGTGGCCGACCTCCCGGCGGACAGCTGGGTCGCTTCGTACGAACGGTTGGGCGACCGCGAGAACCCCTCGGCGGGACCGCTGATCCTGGTGGTCGATCTCGACGACGGGTCGCGCTCCGCGCTGTGCGAGCTTCTGCGCACGAGCGGCTACCCCGTGCTGGGAGCCGGAAGCTCGGCGGACTTCCCGGCGGACGTGGAGATCACCCCCCAACTGATCGTCTTCGACCCGGGGCCGCACCTGGACGCGGCGTTCCGCACCGTGGCCCGGATGCGGATCCAGCAGGCGGCGCCGGTGCCGGTGGTGCTCCTCGGCGCGTCCGTCACCGCCGAGACGCGCGAACAGGCGCTCGCGATCGGGTGCTCCGAGGCACTGCCGAAGCCTTGCTCGCCGGCGGAGCTGCTCTCCGTGGTCGGACGCCTGCTGGAGCCGGCGCCGCTGCACGCGGACTGAGCGGGAACCCCGTGCCGCGCGGCGGGGTGCGGTTTTGCGGGGCGTCCGGTGGAGAGGCGCCTCGCGAGCCGCATTGCCGAATGCTCCATGACGCGCTATCTTGTTGACATGACGCAATTTGCGTCCCCTTCGCTCTCTTTTCTGGGTGCACCGAACTTCTTCCAAGGGGAGCTCCTTCCCCGACGATCCGGTTCTCTGAGCTCGCCAAGCCGGCAGAGGTACTTCCTCGCCCTCGTTTCGAGGGGACATGAACCAGTCGGCTCCAACTTTCGAGCAGTTCGCGGCGGAACGGCTCGTCCGCGACCGTGACCGGATCACCGGGGAGTGGGTCGCCACCATATCCGCGCAGCTCAGCGTGGAACCCAACAGCATCCTCCCTCACCACGACCTGCTGGACCACATCCCCGTGGTCCTGTCCAAAGCGGCGGACTTCCTGCTCGTGCCGGATCCGGAGAAGCTCACCGCCGAGCAGATGGTGGTCGATGAGATGCGCGACATCGCCGTCCTGCGGCGTGTGCAGGGATTCGACGTCCAGGAGATCATCCGTGAGTTCGACGAGCTGGCGCGGCTGCTGGACGTGGCCGCGCTGCGCTGGCTGGACGAATACCCGAGCGCACCGGACCCGAAGGCCGTGGGACGGGTGTTCGGGCGGCTGAACCGCGTGCCGCTCCTCATGGGGCAGATCACCGTCGGGACGATCGAGGAGGAGCGCAACTCGCTCCTCCGGCAGCTCGCCCTGGCCGAGGAGGCGGAGCGCCTCCGCCTCTCGCGGGAGCTCCACGACCAGATGGGGCAGCTCGTCACCGCCCTGGCGCTCGGCCTGCGCGCGCTCCAGGACGGCTCCCCCTCCGCCGAGCAGTCCGCGCGCATCGCCGAGCTGGAGAAGCTGGCGGACCGCATCGCGCGTGAGGTACAGCAGCTCGCCCTCGACCTGCGCCCGCCGGCGCTGGACGCGCTGGGGCTTCCCGCCGCGCTGGAGGGCCTGCTGCACGAATGGTCGGAGCGAACCGGCATCGAGGCCGATCTGCAGAGCATCGGCGTCGACGGGGAGCGGTTCCCGCACGAAGTCGAGACGATGCTCTACCGCGTGACGCAGGAGGGCCTCACCAACGTGGTGAAGCACTCCCGGGCCACGCGCGTGAGCCTGGTGATCGAGCGCAGGAACGGCAACCTCTCGGTGATCCTGGAAGACAACGGCGACGGGTTCGACCTCGAGACGGTCCTCGTCTCCCCCGAGAAGACCAGGCGCCTGGGGCTGCGGGGGATGCGCGAGCGCGTGGCGCGGCTGGGCGGCACGCTGGACATCGAGTCGTCGCCCGGTACGGGCACCTGCCTCTTCATCCGCGCCCCCGTCGGGGGCACCACGCCATGACCCCGGTGCGGATCGTACTGGCCGACGACCACGACGTGGTACGCGCGGGGATGAAGGCGATGCTGGAGGCGAGCCCCGGCATCGAGATCGTGGGCGAGGCGCGCCACGGCGAGGAGGCGATCGCCCGCGCGCGGCAACTGAAGCCGGACGTCGTGGTGATGGACCTCTCCATGCCCGTGCTGGGCGGCGCCGAGGCCACCACGCGCCTCTCGCGCGAGCTGCCGGAGATCAAGGTGCTGGTGCTGACCTCGTTCGACGACCGCGGGCACCTGACGCGGCTCCTGGACGCCGGGGCGGCGGGCTACGTGCTGAAGCGTGCCGCCGCCGACGAGCTCGTGCGCGCCATCCAGATGGTGGCGGAGGGAGGCACCTACGTGGACCCGGGCCTCGCGGGAAGCCTCCTGCGCGGCTCGCGCCGCGTGTCGCACCCGTCCACCGCCCCTTCCGCCTCGCTGAGCGAGCGCGAGGAGGCGGTGCTCCGGGCGATCGCATGGGGCCAGAGCAACAAGGAGATCGCGTCCAAGCTGGAGATCAGCACCAAGACGGTGGAGACCTACAAGGCCCGCATCACCGAAAAGCTCGCGCTGCGCACGCGCACCGAGATGGTACGGTACGCGCTCAGTCGCGGGTGGCTCGCGGAAAGCTGAGCCGCCCGGTTCGCATTCAGCCGGGTGTCCGCCGAAGCCCTGCGGATGCACATCCGGACCCTCCACCGATCCCGTCCACGGTCACGATTCCAGATGACGTTCTCGCTGTCCCTGAGCATCCGGCCGGGCTCGAAGAGTCCGTTCGCGCAGCTCGCGGCTTCGCGCCACCTCCCTCGCAATACGCTCGCGTAGCTCGCTGAGTCTGCGCTTCATCAGCTGAAGCCGCACCTCGACATCATCTTGCGGATACATGGCCGCACGCGCGCCGCACCCTGCATGCCCGAACCGTCACAGCGTGCGCTGGGGACGCGTGCTCAGCGGTGCGCGTGGAGAAGGGCGAGGATCTGCGGGGCGCGGATGAGCGCGCTCACCCTCTACAACCGGACCGGGCTCGCCGGATCTCACCATGGTCTCACGCAGAGGCGCGGAGACGCAGGAGAGAACTGCAACTGCATGGCTCACACAGAGACACAGAGCCACAGAGAGAACCACAAAAAGGGTTTCTCTGTGGCTTTCAGTTCCTTCTGTGGCCTCTGTGTGAGCTTTTCTCTGCGAGGCTGCGTTGCGCGGCGTCCGCGCTCCCGTGACCCGCAGCCCGCGCGACCGGCGCAGCTCGTCACGCCGAGCCAGGGCACTAGAAACGACGAAGAGGCACGGAGAAGAACCTCTTCTCCGTGCCCCTCTTTTTTTACCAGCCCGCTGTTCAGAAGGCGATCACACCCTCGATGAGGAGGCCGCTGAAGCGGGCGCCGTTGCGGATGTCCGTGGGGGCGAAGCCGTCGTAGTCCTGGCGCACCCACTCCGCCTTGGTCAGCATGTTGGGCGTGATGAACCAGCCCGCCGACAGCGCACGGCGCGTGACCGTCAGGTCGGTCTGCTTGGAGAAGTCGCCGTCCACCCGGTTCCAGCGGCCGCCCACGTACAGGCGGTCGTTCAGCAGGCGGTAGACCACGTCGCCGGCGAGCTGCCGCACCTCGCGGCGATCCTCCTCGGCGGCCGCCTTGCCCGTGGCGCGCTCCAGCACCCCGAAGAGCTCCAGGCTGCCGATCTGGACGAAGGGGTTCACCTGCACGGCCGTCAGCTCGTTGGTGAAGCCGGGGTTGATGCGGCCGTTGGTGAAGGCGGTGCCGGCCTTGAGCGTCGCCGTGTCCTCCAGCACGCCCCAGTAGCGCGAGCCCGAGCGGTCACCGGCGAAGAGCGTGGTCGAGGGCGACGAAGCCGCGTTGTAGCCGCTGGCCGTCAGGCGGAAGCGCAGCGCGTCGCTGACCTGCCGGTCGAAGCCGATCTTGCCCAGGAAGGCGGGCTTCGCGTCCACCGCCGTCTCCTTGATGTCGCCCTTGTTCTCGCCCGTGGTTACGCCGCCCATCACGAAGGCGTTCCCCGCGCGCACCAGCACGTCCGCGCCGATCTCGGTGGTGAAGGCGTCCAGGACGTAGTTCTCGATGAACGGGTTGCGGATGGTGTTCCCGTTGTCCGAGCGGCGGAAGTGCGCGTCGCCGTAGTTGGGCTGGTACATGCCGGCGCGAACCGTCGTGTACTTCATGATCTGGTTCAGCACCGGGTGGTCGATGGGCGAGGCGTCGATGGTGGCGTAGCCGCCCTTGACCCAGAACTCGTTGTGGTGCCGCGACGACATGTAGCTGTCCAGGTCCACCCGTACGCCGCGCGCCAGGCGCGCGCCGAGCGAGAGGTTGGCGCTGGCCAGGTTGAAACCGCCGCGGATCTTGCCGAGCGTGGTGCCGGGCGCCGGCGTGGCCTCGTTGCTGTGGTCGAGCGCCTGGAAGGTCTGCGCGAAGGCGCCGCCGATCTGCAGCTGCAGGCTCCCCTCGCTCAGGTCCTGCTTCGGCAGCTCGAAGGTCGGGCGCCCGTAGCCGGCGAGGCCGTAGGTGCCTGCGGTGACAGCGGCGGTGGCGGCGCGGGGCTCGGCGGGCGCGGTGGTGTCCGCCGCAGCGCGCGGGGCGGTGTTCATCGCCAGCTGCGTGCCCTGGGCGAGCACCGGGGCGGCGATGAGGAGGGCGAGTGCGGCCAGGGGCAGCGCACGATTCAGGGAGGTCATGATCCGGTCTCCGGGGCGGGTTTCCAGCTGCGGGGGCGCGGGAGTGCGCCCCCGTGTATCGTCAGCGTCGCTCTTCAGGGCTTCAGCACCACGTCAAAGCCGATCGTCACGGGCGCGGCCACCTTCATCGTCCCCATCATCAGGCTGGGCGGCTGCACGCCGAAGTCGGTCATCACCAGCCGCTCCGTTCCGCGCACCCGCACCTTGCCGTCCTCGCTGGTCACGGTGCCGTCGATGGTGACGGGGCGCGTCTGCCCGGCGATGGTGAGGTCGCCGCTGATCCGGGCGGTGCCGGCGGTCACGCGGACGCTGCTGGCGCGCAGCCGGATCGTGGGGCTCTGCTCGGCCTTCAGCGCCCTGCGCATGTGGCCGTTCATCGTCGCGTTGCGGCAGTCGAGCGATGCGACCGGGATGGTGACCTCGGCGCGCGGCACGGAGGCCAGGTCGGCCAGCTCGGCCGAGGAGGCCTGCGCGGTGCCGGTCACGCTCGTGCTCTCGCAGCGGTAGCCGCGTACGGTGGAGGTGCCTTCGACCCACACCCGGCTCTGCGGCTGAAAGGAGAGCGTGGGGAGCATTCCGGCGGCGATCAAGGCGGGGCCGGCGAGCATCGCGCCCAGGATGAGTTTCTTGCGCATGGTAGTTCTCCGTGGTTCCTGGTGGATCCCGGTGAGATCCGGCGACCCGGAGAGGGTCTCGATGACTTCCCCTGTCGCCTGCAACCAAGCTACGCGGCGCCGGGCTCCCGCTCTGCCGGGGAGATGTCGATTCGGCGCCCGGCTTTTCGCGCTTCCGCTCCACGTGCCGCGCGGGCATGTCTCGACGCCAGGAATGGAGATTTCCCCGACCCCGGCGCACGAAGGGGAGGGAGCGCGTTGCTCCCTCCCCTTCGCGCCTGCGGCGGGATCGTACCGCGCATCGTTCAGCCGGCATGCCCGCCCGGCACCACGCTGATGTGGTTGGTGCATCCCGCGGCTTGCTTCACTCGGCACACCGCGTCGTACGCATCGAAGCACTGGTAGAGCCACTCGACTTCGCCTTCCAGCGTGATGCGGCCGTCGCGCACGTCCACACGTACTCGCTCGCAGGGGATGCAGGGGTTCGTGGCGAGGGCGCGGCGTGCGGCGGCGGCGATCTCGTCGTCGGACACCCCGGGTGCAAGGAGAGCCACGCGGACCGGGAGCTGGGCACCGAGCAGTCTGCGGGCGGTGGGCTGGTGAAGGGCTGGGGTGGTCATGATCGCATCCTGGGGCGCGCGGTCGGGAGCGGGGCTTCGTCGTGCATCCAAAGTGGCGTGCCGGGCTCCGGGCGGGAGTCGGGGGATGTGGGTGGATCGTGTCCGGCGAAGCTCGACCCGCGGATCACGAATCCGCGTGCATTGGAGGAAAAATTGGCCTCACGCAAAGACGCGAAGGCGCAAAGAAAGAGTTTCCGTGTCTTTCCTTCGCGTCTTTGCGCCTTTGCGTGACATGTCAGCGCCCGCCGCTCACCGCGCACCCGCCACGGCCCGTTTCCAGCGACAACACCATTCGCCCGGCGCGGGGCACGGCGGACTCGATGCGGAGCGGGATTCGGCGCGCGTCGTCGGTCAGGTGGAGATGGATCACGCCCTCGCCCCCGTAGCGCGCCGGGTCCTTGACGCGCATCACCACCTCGATGGCGGTGAACTGGCCGGCGGGAACCCGGATCGGGCCGCGTCCTAGAACGCGTATCACGACGGGATTGCGCCCCGCTTCGTAGTGGCGCGCCAGCGTGTAGACGTCGCCGTCGTCGAGGGGGAGCGTGCGGATGAAGTAGAGGAAGGAGAGCTCGTCCAGGGGCAGGGCCGTCGACATCGCGCCGCCTCCTTCTGGCGCCGAGCTCCAGCGCCGCGCCGCCCAGTCCATGCGCACGTCCTGCGCGCGCGAGGAGATGGGGGTGCGCTCCCGCTTCGTGTATCGGACCGACGCGAGCTCGGCCGGGTCGAACCAGGAGCGGGTGTGATCCTCCACCGAAGCGGGTCCCACGCGCCCCCGGAAGTCGAAGCGAAGGAGGTAGACGGAGCGGCCATCCACCTGCTCGGGCCCCTCCACCGCCATCACCCCCGTCCCGATGCGGCCAAGCACTCCGCTCCCCCGGTACACGCACTGGTCGCCCGGCGCAAACGGGAGCGCGCGGGTGCCCTGCGCGGCCACCGGCTTTGCGGGAAGCGGCGGCGAGGCGAGCGTCGCCGCCATCGCGAGCGCTGCGGGGATGAGCCTGCGGAGAGATCGGTACATCGTCGCCTCATTGCCTGGGGTGTTCGCTCCAGGAATGTAGGCGCGGCGCCGAGCCACCACCGTCGGGAGGGGCTCAGCGCCGTGTGGGGAGAAGCTGGTCTACGCGGGTGACGTATCCGTGCCTGTCAGAGGCCGGAGTATTCGCGCGCGTCGGGTGCTCCGTGCGATCGAGAGCTGGCTCGCCACCGAGTCCGCCAGAAACTCCGCGTCGGGCTCCCAATCGTCCCCCTCCTCTCGCGGCGGCAGCGGAAGCACCCCTTCTCCGAGCGGTTCCTCCCGCAGCTGGTTCACTTCCATCTTCATCTCCGATTGAAGGATTCGCGTGTGACGCAGTCTCTTGCCATGGTGGTGCATCAAGAAAATGGTCTCACGCGAAGGCGCAAAGTCGCAAAGAAAGTACTTCAGTGCCTTTCCTTCGCGTCTTCGCGTCTTTGCGTGACACCTTTGATCCTCTGGGCTTGCACAATGCTCGTGTCGTGTGCTTACCCTTTGGCTTCCCAGGCGGAACAGCTGTCAGGCGAGCGGCAGGGTAAGCGTGAACGTGGTTCCCGTGCCGAGCGTGCTCTCCACCTGGATCTCGCCGCCGTGGGCTTCGATGATGCCGCGCGCGATGGCGAGGCCCAGCCCGGCGCCATGGCGGTTCCCCTCGCGCACCTTCCAGAAGCGGTCGAAGACGTGGGGGAGGTGCTCGGGCGGAATCCCGGTGCCGGTGTCGCGGACGGAGAGGCGGACGGTCTCCGCGCCCGCATCCGCCGCCAGCGTGATGCGGCCGCCACGGGGGGTGAACTTGACGGCGTTGCCGATCAGGTTGCCGAGCACCTGCAGCACGCGCGAACGGTCCGCGCGGACGGCGGGGAGCGGCTCCGATGGGCGCAGGACGAGCTCAATGCCGTGCTCCGCCGCGACGGGGCCGAACAGCTCCGCCGCCTCGGCAAGGAGGGTGGCGGGGTCGTGCGGCTCCGGCTCCACCGAGAGGCGCCCCGCCTCGATGCTCGCCACGTCCAGCAGGTCCTGCCGCAGGCGCTGCATCTGCGCCACCGCGTCGCGGATCCCCGCCACCCGCTCGCGCATCGGCTCGCTCCCCTCCGGCAGGATGCGCTGGAGCACGGCGACGTTCACGGACGCGGCGCCCAGGTAGTTCCCCAGGTCGTGCGAGACCACGCGGAGCACCTCGTCGCGGGCCTGCGCGGCGGCTTCGGCGGTGGCGCGGGCCTCCCGCTCGCTGCGCAGGAGGTGCGCGCGCTCCTGCTCCAGCCGGTTGCGCTCGATGGCGTAGCGGATGGAGCGGGCGAGCAGCGGGCCGTCCACCCGGCCCTTGGTGAGGTAGTCCTGCGCTCCCGCGTGCACCGCCTGCAGGGCGAGGCGCTCGTCGTCCGTGCCCGTGAGCACGATGATGGGGGTCGCGGGCGCCACCTCCAGCATCCGCCGCACGGTGTCCAGCCCGTGGGCGTCGGGGAGCGATAGGTCGAGCAGGACGACGTCGGCGGCGCACCGCGGGAACATGGCCGCCGCGTCCGCCAGCCGCAGGGCGTGGCTCAGCTCGAAGGGAAAGCCCTCCGCCTCGCGCAGCGTCTCGCGCAGGAGCCGCGCGTCGCCGGGGTTGTCCTCCACCAGCAGGATGGAGACGGGCGCCGCGGCGATCATCGCGTGGGCAGCTTGACGACAGTGAACCAGAAGTCCTCGATCGACCTCACCACGTTGATGAACTGGTCGAGGTCCACGGGCTTGGAGATGTAGCAGTTGGCGTGCAGGTCGTACGCCCGCGCGATGTCCTGCTCCGCCTGCGAGCTGGTGAGGATCACCACCGGGATGTGCCGCAGCGCGGGGTCGCTCTTGATCTCCTCCAGCACCTCGCGCCCTCCCTTGCGGGGGAGGTTGAGGTCCAGGAGGATCAGGTCCGGCTGCACCGCCCCGGCGTGCGGCCCCTCGCGCCGCAGAAAGGCGAGTGCCTCCACGCCGTCCGGCGCCACGTGGAGGTTGTTGCTGACCTTCCCTTCCTTGAGCGCCTCGCGGGTGAGCCGCACGTCGCCCGGGTTGTCCTCCACCAGGAGGACCTCGATCGGCCTGGACATCATCGGTGGGTTCCGCCTCCCGCGGGGGGATGATCGGGGATGGTGAAGAAGAAGGTGGTGCCCCCGCCCGGCGCGGACTCCAGCCAGATGCGGCCGCCGTGGCGCTCGACGATCTTCTTGCAGATCGAGAGGCCGATCCCCGTGCCGGGGTATTCCGCGCGGGAGTGGAGGCGCTGGAAGATGATGAAGATGCGCTCCTGGTACTCCGGCGCGATCCCGATGCCGTTGTCGCGCACCGAGAAGACCCACTCGTCCTCGCCGCGCGCGGCGCCCACGTGCACGCGGGGCGCCTGCGGCCCGTGGAACTTGATGGCGTTCGCGACCAGGTTCTGCAGGAGCTGCCCGATCTGCACCGCGTCGGCCCGCACGGTGGGGAGCGGGTCGTGGGTGACGGCCGCGCGCGCGTCCTCGATGGCGGGGCCCAGCATCGCGAGCACCCGCTCCAGCACCCCCTCCACCTCCGTGGGCTCCGCGGCCACCTCGCGCGTCCCCACGCGGGAGTAGGCCAGCAGGTCGTTGATCAGCGCCTGCATCCGCGTGACGCCGTCCACCGCGTAAGCGATGAACTCGTCGGCGTCCTCGTCCAGCTTCCCGCGGTAGCGGCGGGCGAGGAGCTGCGTGTAGCTGGCGACCATCCGCAGCGGCTCCTGCAGGTCGTGCGATGCGACGTACGCGAACTGCTCCAGCTCCGCGTTGGAGCGCGAGAGCTCCTCCGCCTGGCGGGCGAGCGCCTCTTCCGCGCGGATGCGCTCCGTGATGTCGCGCAGCACGGCGGTGTAGATCGTCGCGCCGTCCACCTCGATCTTTGAGATCGATGCGTCGGCCGGGAAGGTCTCGCCGCTCTTGCGCAGCCCGGTGATGTGCCCGCGCTCTCCCATGCGCCGCGCCGGCACCGGCCCCGCCCCGAACTCCCGCACCTGCGCCTCGTGCGGCCCCCGGTACGCGTGCGGGATCAGGATCTCCAGCCGCTGCCCGACCGCCTCCTCCGCCGTGTAGCCGAATGTCTGCTCCGCGCCCGTGTTGTAGAAGATGATCCGCTGCGACTCGTCCACGGAGACGATGGCGTCCGAGGAGATCGAGATGATCCCGGCGAACTTGGCCTCCGAAAAGCGCAGCGCCGCCTCCGCCCGCGTCCGCTCCACCACCCGCCCCAGCTGCGTGCCAATCTGCGCCATCACCTCCAGCATGGAGGGGGCCGGAGGCTCCACCCGTCCCGCGTAGAACTCCAGCACGCCGGCCACTTCGCGCCCCACCTGCACGGGAAAGGCGAGCGCCGCGTGGAGCCCGGCTTCCGCGGAGGCCTGGGCGCGCGTGAAGTCCGGGTCCGCGGAGGCGTCTTCCAGGCAGATGGGCTCGCCGCCCGCGCTCACCCGTCCGACCAGCCCCGTCCCCGGCGGGAAGTGGGTCTGCTCGGAGACTTCGCGGAAGCGCCGGTAGCGCTCCGGGTCGGCGAGGTGCCAGGTGCCGGCCGAGACCAGCTCGCCGCCGGGCTCGGTGAGGTACGCGTGCCCCACCGGCCAGCCGGTGAAGGCGCAGATCTGGTCCAGGGCGGTCTGCAGCGCGTCCGACACCGTCCGCGCCTCGTTCGCCGCGACGGCCACCCCTTGCAGGAGGCGGATCAGTCCGCCGGGGTCGGGTACGGAGGTGCCTGGTTCGCTGCCGGGACGTGCATCCATCGATCACCTGAGCCGCGTGAAGCCTGTCTGGAGCGCCGTTCGAGTTTCGCCAACATACCCGCGGCGGGGCCGATCCGCGACTCGTGTCCGAAAAATCCCCACGCGACGAAGCAGAACTCCCCGACGCGCCGCGAAGTGCCCGGCACTATTCTCCGGAGGGAAGGCGAAGTTCCCCACTGGTGCTCCCGGAGCGCAATCATGCCCAAAGTACGATGGTCCCGAGTGGCGAGGCGCGGCAACCCCATGACAGCGAACGTGTTTTCCCCGGCGGCGCCCGCCACCGTGCGTGACGTGATGCAGACCGACGTCGTCGCGGTCGTGCCGGAGATGACGGTGCGCGAGCTGATCCACCTGCTCCTGGAGGAGCGGATCAGTGGAGCACCCGTGCTCGCGCCCACGGGCAAGGTGCTGGGCGTGGTGTCGGGCACCGACGTGCTGCGGCTGGCGTCGAGGCCCTCCAGCCGGCTCGCGGACGCCGGCGGCTTTCCCGAGCGATGCGTCGCGGACATCATGACCCCGGTGGTGTTCACCGTGCACCCGGAGGAGAGCCTGTCCGACCTCGCACGCTTCTTTCGCCAGGGGCGCGTGCACAGGGCGCTGGTGATGGAGAACGGCATGCTGCTGGGCGTGGTGACGCCGTTCGACATGGTCCAGTCGCTCTTCGGAGCCGCGATGTAGCTGGCGGCAACACGCATCCAACGCAAAAGGGGGAATGTGATCGCGTCACATTCCCCCCTTTGCGTTCGAGCGAGAAAAGAGAACAGACGGCCTCACACAGAGCCACAGAGGAAGGTGAAAGAACAGCGAAAGGCTACCAGCGGCGGGCCAGGCCGAGACCCACGAGGTGCTCGGCCGTGCCGGCGGTGGACGCACGCTCGCCCCACGCATCGAGCTGCAGGTTGCTGGTCAGGCGCAGAGCGAGGGTGGCCCGGCCGCGGGTGGTCTCGGTTCCGCCGGCGCGGGCGGAGTGCACTCGTGCGGCATCGAGCTGGAAGAGCGTCCGCGACCCCAGCAGCGCGCGGCCGGCGAGCGCGGCGGTGGTGACGCCGAAGCGGTCGTCCTGCAGCACGCTGGAGCGGTGCGCGAGGAATGCGCCGCCCCGGATCGCGGGCGAGATCGTCCACTCCGCGGCGAGGGCGGCCTCCGGCTGGGCCGCGCCGCTGCTCACCTGCCGCTCTCCCGTGGGGAGCGTCGCGCCCGCCGAGATGGCGAGGGCCGGGCGCAGGCCGCGCGCGGTGCGCAGCCGGTGCTTGAGCGCGAACGAGGCGTCCGCCACCCCGGCGGTGGTCAGCGAGGTCGTGATGGTGCGCTGATACGACGGGAGTCCCAGGCGGAGCTCGGTGTCGTGGCCCAGGCCCAGGCGCAGCGTCGTTTCGCCGACGACGTGCCGTGTGCGCGCCTCGGTGTGGCTATGACTGTAGCCGGCTTCCACCTGTACCTTTCCGGGCGCCACGATCCCGGTCGGCTTCGCGATGCCGACGCGGCTGGACAGGATGGGAGGCGGTGCCGCGGCCTGCGCGGAGGCGCGGGCGCTGCAGAGCGCCACGAGGGCGATGGCGAGCGGGATGCGGAGGCTCATGGCCGTGAATGGTTCGGGTTGCCGTTTGCGGCGCGGATGGCCGCCAGTACCTGTTCGGGGCCCTGTTCCAGCCCTGACTGCCGGTGCACGATCCTTCCCTCCGCGTCCAGCACCAGGTAGCTGTTGGAATGCGAGTACTCGGCGGAGTCTTCCTTTCGGTACCGGATTCCCAGCAGGGCGGCGGTCTCGCGGACGGTGTTCTCGTCCGAGGTCAGGAGCGTCCACCGCGCGGGGTCCAGGCGGGTGCTGGCGGCGAACTCCGCCAGGCGCGCCGGGGTGTCGCGCTCCGGGTCCAGCGAGATCAGGGTGAAGCCCACGCGGGGGTCGTCCTCGAGCGCGGCCTCGATGCGCTTCAGCTCCATCAGGATGCGCGGACAGGTGTGGGTGCATTCGGTGTAGACCATCGCCACCACCTGCACCCGCCCGCCGAGCGACGACAGCGTCCGTTCCCGCCCGGCCTGATCGCGGAAGCGGGCATCGAGCTCGTACACGGAGAAGTCTTCAGCCCCGGGCGTGCGCGCCTCGGCCTCGCGCGGCGCAGGTCCGGCGCACGCGGCGGCCGCGAGCATGGCCGCCGTCATGAGGAGAAGGCGCGGATGGAGTTTCAGCGTGCGCATCGGAAGCCTATCCCCTGGGTGGTGGATCGTCCGTCCAGCGCGGCGCGCATTCCGTAGCGCATGAACGCCGGATAGTTGCCCGTGTCCGTCGCGCCGATCACGCCCGCCGCGCAGAAGAGCTGGTGGTCGCGCCCGGCGGTGGCCCGCGAATCGTCGGACACGAGGAGCGAGTTGAAGTCCTCGGTCCACTCCCACACCAAGCCGTGCATGTCCGCCACGCCGTAGCGGTTCACGAAGGTGGAGCCCACTTCGGCGCCGGTGGCGCGGGAGGTGTACAGAGCCAGCAGGCGGGCCACGAAGCTCTTCTGCCTGGACGCATCCACGCGCGTCTCGTCGGCTCGCGCGGCGTACTCCCACTCGTCGGTGCTGGGAAGCCGCTTGCCCCGCCAGGCGCAGTACGCCCGCGCCGCGAACCACGACAGCTCGGTCGCGGGACGGCGCGGCCCCGCGCCCGGATCCAGCGCTCCGGGCCACGAGGCCAGGTACGACCGCCCCACCAGCGCGGCGGGAGCGCGCCCGCGCCGCCACCGTGGGTTGACGCGCACGAACTCCACGAACTCGCCGCGCGTGACGAGGTTCCGGTCCAGCTCGAACGCCGCCACCCTCACCCTCGCCGCGCCGTTCACGAAGAGCGGTTCGTAGCGCCCCGCAGGGATGCGCGCCATCTCCGGCGGCGTCCCCGCCGCGGCGGCGCGGGTGGCGCAGAGGAGAAGGGCGAGGGTGCAGAGAGCGGCGCGCATGGAAGTTCACCTCGTTTGAAGCGGCGGGCGGGACCGCGGTGCGCGGCCCCGCCCGTGTCCGTTCTACCTGCCCGCCGGCGCGGGCGTGTACTGCCGGGTCGAGGTCTGCCCGCCGAAGATGCCGGGCACCTGCTCGCCCTCCACCATCATCAGCCCGACGGTGCCCTTGTTGAAGGCGCGGAAGAGCGCGTGGTCCACCAGCACCAGCTTTCCGGGTGTCTCCGCGCGGAACTCGACGATGGCGCTGCCGCCCGCGGGGATGGTGGTGGTCTGCACGTTGTGCTGGGCCAGCGTGCCGCCCTCCGAGTACACGTTGTCGAACACCTCGCCGATCACGTGGAAGGAGGAGGTCAGGTTCGGACCG